>JABDKX010000248.1 GCA_013001975.1 Saprospiraceae bacterium
TTTATTTTGAGAAAGCAGTTTTTCTCGAAGTCGTCTAAAAAAGATGATCATTTTATTGCTTTTAAAGCAAATTAAGGTTTTGGAAGTTGTTGAGGTTGATAAGCAATCAGAATATAAATATATTAAAAAGTTACATGATGCGATCTATATATGTTATTTAAAGGTTCTAGCTTCCGATTTGAAATTTGAAAAGTAAATAAACTTTAAATAATTGCCTCTAAGGATACTTTGAATTAATCGGTGTCTATTTTTTCTTGAACAAGAAGTGATTTGAGCAGTTGCCCAATTTCATAATTCCTTTGAACGTTAACAAAGTTTTGAGCGCCTGGTCCAACTGCAAAAAGTGGTACAACAGCTGCAGTATGAGATTTTGTCGACCATCGTATTTGTAAGTTTGGGTAATTTCCAAAATCGGATGCTGCTGCCAAACCTCCGGTTTCGTGATCAGAAGTAAACACCACTAAAGTTTCGCCATTTGTTTTTGCAAAGTCCAAAACAAGTGCAAGTGTTTCTTGAATCGATTTTAATCCGTTAATGACACGTTCAGAATCATTTTCATGAGAAGCCGAATCCAACTCTTCGCATTCCACTAATAAAGCGAATGGTTTATTCTGAGCACCCATATATTTAAGGGCTACTTCAGTTAGTTTTGGAAGATTGGGTGTTGAATTGAGGTCTTGGATCTCATCTTCCTCAAAAATAACGGCTACAGGTTGGTTATATTTATTTCCATCTGGAAGTTTCAGATCTTTGCCAAGATGGAAAAATCGCTTTTTTAATATCGCAATAGATTCGTCAACTTCCGGGACATCATCTTCACCAACGTCTTCGAGTTCCCCAAAAATAAGATCAAGCTCACTCGATGCGATCTGCGTTAATATATCTCTGGCGTCATCTTCATTTCTTGTGTGAGCAACAAATGCAGCTGGCGTACCGTCCCAGATATAGGAATCTGTTACAATTCCAGTACTATAGTTTAATGCCGAAGCTTCCTCAAAGAGGTTAGTTAAAACCTTACCCTCTTTATCAATGCCAATATGACCAAAATTTGTAGAAACGCCAGTGGCCATAGCGGTTGCTGAAGCTTCTGAATCTGTGATAGAACCATAAATCGAACGTGGATCATGCCAACCTCTAACATCAAAATCTTCCCAGATGGTAGGCGAATTTTCTGGACGTTGGGTTTGAATGGCAAGAGATAAATGTCCGAACCCCATGCCGTCAACTATAAAAATAATGATGTTCTTTGGATGTTCACCTTGATATGAAGGAATTTCATTCGTGATAGTATTCGGAGTAAATTCAATATCTGAAGAGGTAAATGACAGGTTAACTTTAAATAGATAGATGAATGCAAAAAGCAGTACTATAAGGATAGCGGTTGTAAGCAGACTTGTTTTTTTCCATGCTTTCATTCGGAAAAATAAATTGAAAAAAGGGTGGTTTTATAAGCTGTCATTAAATTACGATTAATAAAATTAAAAGCATATAAAATATGCTTGATCTTTTTTTTTCATTAATCGTTAATGGAAAGGTAACTCTTAAAAATCGCTGTCCAATCGTCATCATTATAAGCATCTGACTCAAGACCATGGCGTACGATAATTGTATTACTTTCTGGAGACAGATATAGGAATTGCCCAAACCTTCCATTTCCAAAAATGTCATAGTTTGTTGAATCTTTTATCGCTGTCCACCACATGTGCGAATAGCCCCATTTTTGTCCATTGTTAAAACTTAGGGTGATATTGGATTTGGTCGATGTTTCGATCCAATTTTGTTGTACTATGGTTTTCCCATTCCACTGGCCATTATTGAGTAAAAGTCTTCCCAATTTTGAAAGGTCAATTGGTCGGGCATTGAAGCCGCTTTCCATTTTTTCAAACCCTTTTTCGTCAGTGCTCCAGCTGGCATCATAAGTTGTCCCAATTTGTTGCCAAAGTTTTGATTGCATGAACTGACTTACTGTTTGGTCCGTAGCGCGTTCCAGGATAAGTCCAATAAGGATTGCATTGTAATTGTTGTATTTGAATTCTGTGTTGGCCTTTGCCTCAATTTTGGAATGTTTTACAACCATTTTTCTCAGATCTGTATGATAATATGTTAGGGGGTCATCGCAATTAACAAACGGAAACTTCACATTATCATCATAAGCAAGTCCGGACATCATTTTTAATAAATGGGACACGGTAATTTCTGAAAATCCTGAATCTTGGTCGATCAATTCAGGAATATATTTGGTAATAGGATCATCTTCACTATTTATTTTTCCTTCCTGAATGGCGATACCTACTAAAATTGAAAGTATCGATTTTGAAACCGAAAATGAGGTTTGCAAGTCAGTTTTTAGATGGCCTTCAGCATAATGTTCATACAAAAGGGTGTCATTTCTGATCACCAGAAAGGCATAGGTCTGACTTTCACACCAAAAATTTTCTAAAGAAACAATTCCTGGAATGGACTCAAACTGGCTGATAAATGCTTCTTTTTGAACTGAAGAACCGTCATAGAAATTAAACGGAATTTCCGACTTTTCGATGGTGTTGAATTTGAATTTTTTGAAATCGTCGTAATCGGCATCTTGCCAAGTAAATACACGAAAAACGTACAGAGGTGACCAATAGATAATAAAACTGGCGATCAGGATTAAGATCAATATGATAAAATATTTGATCTCTTTTTTCATGTGGTGGTTTATTTAAAGATAAAATATTGAATGAATTGTTACATTCTAAAAATTGTGATCTTTAAAAAATTGGTTGTTTACTTCTTCCAAACTGGGTTTTCATTTCTTCCAGAGGTATTTGTTAATTGAACCCTTTCCTTGGTTATGATATTTATTTTATAAAGATTATAATTCCCTTTACTGCCCGCCGTATACACCAACCACAGCCCATCAGGGGACCAATCTGGAGAATAGC
>JABDKX010000249.1 GCA_013001975.1 Saprospiraceae bacterium
GTAGGTAATCTGAACAGCAACTTGTTAACTTGTCTTAAGTACTGAGATATTCGTTTTCTTCTGCTTGATATATGATTATAATAACTCGTGTCTCTATTACCTACAACAGCATCAACACCAGGAACAATTAATTTTTCGATCATAGAAATCATACTGCCGTAAGTGTAAGGAAAATCATAATCTGTATACATGATAAAATCTCCTTGAGACAGTTTTACACCTTCTCTTAAAGCGTATCCTTTACCATGATTTTCTTTGTATGAAACCCATTGAGTACCTGGAATGGCATCAACGATTTTTTGAGCGTCTTCCTCTAATTCATAATCACTGCCATCATTAACCATAATAAGTGTCGTTGCCAAATTTTCTGGCAATCGCTCAGACAACTCATTATATTGTCTGATAACTTCAGGTGCCCAATCATTTAAAGGATTGAAGATAGGTATAATTATGTCTAGTATCACTGTTATCGCAAAAGTATTGCAAAGAAAGCGAATTCAAATGACATATTGGTCTTTGTGGTCACCCTTATATCCCATAATATGGATTGTTTAATAAATTTTCTTTTATCATTTTTAGTAGAAAACACTTAGTAATAAAGTCTTTGAAATTCAATAATTTTAATATCTCAGTGATGAACGCTGATTTTTAGTATTTAAATTTTAAAATTCCTTTCATGAAAGCAACAATTCTTACCCTCATATTTTGCTTTACAAGCTTAATTGTGTTTTCGCAATGTTTTCAAGACAGACACAATACTTCTATTGATCAAGCCTGGGTTACCTGTACAAAAATGGAAAGTCCAAATGATTTGCGTGGTACATCACATTGGATACTGTATGATCTTAAAACAGTTCAACAATTAGGAAAGACTCATTTTTGGAACATCAATTCACCCGACCAAACCGATAAAGGTTTAAGAGAAGCCATTATAGATTATTCCGTTGACAATACGATATGGAATGAATGGGGCCGATTTACTTTATCAGAAGGTACCGCATCTGGATTTTATGAAGGTGAACCTGGACCAGATTTGACTGGAATAAGTGCACGATACATTTTAATTACTATTGTTGAAACGCATGGAAATACATGTGCTGGATTTGGTGAAGTGAGAATTGAATCATTTGGAGAAACATCAAGTGTGGAAGAAAACTTCTTGTCTTTTGCTGATTTAAATGTCAGTCCTAATCCCGCCATCGATTTTACAAATCTTTCAATTGAAGTTAGTAAAGCGCAAAGTGTAAATGTTCAGATAACAAATTTACAAGGCAAAGTTGTATCTGATTTTGATAAAAATTTGATCTCAGGTAAAAACGAATTTCAAATTCCATTAAACGGTTTTGCCAATGGTCAATATCAAATTTCTATCGACAATGGAAGAGATAGGAAATCTGCACAATTGACAATCATTAATTTATAATTCAATTAAGATGAAAAAAATAAACAACATATTCATCGGAACTGTTTTGATGTTTTTACTCATCACAATAAATTCTAATGGACAGATATATCTTGGAGCTGGTAATGATGATAATATTACTGTTTTCGCCAGTGGGGCAGAAAACAATTCTTTTCCGAGAAATACACTTGACGGTGGAGGCTTAGATGCTTCGTTAATGGAAACTTCAAGGTTTCTATCTCAAGCAACCTTTGGTGTTACAATGGAAGACATTGAAGCTGTTACTGAAATGGGCATTGAGACTTGGATGGATAATCAACTTAATTTGCCAGTCAATGATATGACAACTTTGCTTTGGGAAAATTGGGATGTTATCACTCAAGGTCATCTCAATTCTTTTAACAGATATTTGGCTGAATATATTTCTGAGTTATGTTATGAATATAATATGGATGAAACAGGTACTGTTCCAGAACCAACACCATTAACCCAACAGGAAGTAGATGATTTGAGAATGTATTTTAATGAAGACATGTTTGGTCCAGCCAGTTTTGAATTTAATATAACATGGTCACATCATGCCATGACATCAGCTGATCAATTGAGACAGCGTATGGCTTATGCGTTAAGTCAAATTTTAGTTATTTCAAGCCAATCTGATTTAGGTGATCACGCTGAATCTTTGACTGCATTTTATGATATCCTTCAAAAACATGCATTTGGGAATTATAGAGATTTATTGCTTGACGTAACATTTTCTCCAGCAATGGGTTTTTACCTGAGTCATTTAAATAATCCAAAGGCTATACCAGAGGAAAACATTCATCCTGATGAAAATTATGCACGTGAAGTGATGCAGCTTTTTTCTATTGGGTTATATGAATTAAATATTGATGGCACGAGGAAAGTAGATGCAAATGGCAATGAAATTCCAACTTACAACAATGCAGATATCAAAGAAATGGCTCGGGTTTTTACGGGTCTTGGACCAGGGGAATTAGATCCTACAATGGACATTGATTGGACAGACGAAGCTTACTTTGGCCTTGATTTATATCCTATGAGTAAAACAGATCCATTGATCATGTATCAAGACTGGCATGATGAAGGATCTAAATCATTATTGAACGATTTAGAAATTCCTTCTGGAATGGAAGGATTGAGCGAAATAGAAATGGCCATAGATTATTTATTTAATCACCCTAATGTAGGTCCTTTTATTTGTCGACAGATGATACAAAGATTAATAACATCTAATCCTAGTCGAGAATATATTTCTAGAGTAGCAACTGTTTTTAACAATAATGGTCAAGGTGTCAGAGGGGACATGGCTGCTGTTGCCAAAGCGATTTTTATGGACCCTGAAGCAAGAACATGTGAAGGATTTCAAGATCCTTATAATGGAAAGTTAAGTGAGCCATTGCTGAGGACAACAAGATTTATACAATCTATTCCTCATTTTGCTTTTGTTCAAGATTTTGAAATTCACTTTAGAGATTATAGTTGTGGAGGGATCGACACCTTAGCATACGACTATGTGCCTTATAATGGAGAAATACGATACTGGAACAATGGATATAATTTGTATGACGACGTAAAACAATATCCTTTGATGTCTCCAACAGTTTTCAATTTCTATTTGCCAGATCACCAACCAGTTGGTGAAATTGGAGAACTTGGGCTTGTCGCTCCTGAATATAAAATTCATGATTCATCAACTGCTATAAATTATATGAATCAAATATGGATGTTGTCTAACCCTTGGTACAACTTGCTTTGGTATAATTGGCTGGAATCTTATGGTATGGAATCAATAATGCCAAACTTTGATGATTGGGCACTTATTTATAATGAAGATCCAGAAAATCTGATAAACTATCTGGATGTTGTTTTGACCAATGGTAAATTAAGCGATGCAACCAGAAGTACCATTCATCAATTTTTGGAAGACGCTCCTACTTGGATAGACGATCTTGGCATGGCGCGATCCATTACTTATTTAATACTTATTTCACCTGATTATACAATTGATAAATAATAATTATGAGTCATCACCATCATTTAACAAGAAGAAAATTTATTGGTCAGGCGAGTTGTGCAGCTCTCGGAAGTACAACCTTGCTCTCAACTTTAACCAATTTAAAATTTATCAATGCAGCTAGCATCGCTAATTCCTCAATCTTGGGCGGTGGCGATTATAAAGCCATGGTATGCATCTTACTTTCTGGAGGAAGTGATTCGCATAACATGTTGATTCCAAAAGATCAGAACCGATATAATGACTATGCTAATACCAGAGGTGCCATTTCAATACCAAGAGACGAAGTCAGAAGTTTAAACAACACTGACTTTGGTGTGCATCCTTCCATGAGTGGTATCCAGCAATTATTTAATGACAATAAACTTTCATTTATCTCTAATATTGGCACCTTGTTACAACCAATGGTAAAAGATGAAGTTTGGCAAAATGAACAACTATTACCTTTGGGATTATTTTCACACTCAGATCAAACACAGCAGTGGCAAACATCACTTCCAAACTCCAGATCTAATATCGGTTTTGGTGGAAAGTTAGCAGATTTAATGTCTTCACTGAATACCAATGATAAGATTTCGATGAATGTCTCGTTATCAGGTAGTAATATTTTTCAAACGGGAGAGTCCTCTGTTGAATATAGTATTGATCCCGTAGATGGCAGTATTGGTATTGAAGGATATAGTGCTACCAGCAATGATTCTTTCGATGCAGCAAGAAGAGATGCTATTGACAATTTGGTTGATGCCAATTACACAGATATCTATCGGAAAACATATATTGATGTCATTAAGAATTCTAGAGATGCTAATATCGAGTTTACAGAAGCCATAGGCTCTACACCATTTTTACGAGACATGTTTTCAAATAATGATTTTTCAGAATCTCTACATATGATTGCCAAAACAATTGCTGCAAGAGATACATTAGGTATGAAGCGTCAAATATTCTTTGTTGATTTAGGTGGATGGGATCACCATGATGAATTATTAAATTCACAAGCTGAATTACTTAATATTTTAAATGCGGGTATGACTGAGTTTAATGCAGCCTTGGAAAGATTAAATATCCAAGATTGTGTTACTACATTTACTGCTTCAGAATTTGGAAGAACATTGACATGGAATGGAAATGGAACAGATCATGCTTGGGCAGGAAACGTAATGGTTATGGGTGGACCAGTAGTAGGTGGTAGAATTTTTGGCGATACGCCTTCCTTGGAATTAGGTAGTGGTTACGAATTAGGTGGTGGCGGTGTTATGTTGCCTACCCTATCGGTAGATGAATATTTTGCTGAATTAGCACTTTGGTTTGGTGTTTCCCCAAGTGAATTAAATACAATTTTACCAAACATCGGTAATTTTTATAATACAGGATCTGGCAATATGCCAATAGGATTCTTAGGCTAAAATAATCTAAAATAAAAGAGAGCTGCTTAATAATTTTAAGCAGCTCTTTTTTTAATAATTACTCAACCAAACTCATTAACTTTTTATCTACATGACCTCCCTCTATAATTATATTGGTAGCCTCTGTTACGTCTATCATATTTAGACCAGATATAATCGATGTCTCGTTGGATTGCTCTGATGCGCTTTCTATCTCTTCGACTCAAGTAGCCATCTTCCCAAGCACATCTTTTTTCATCAGCCAGCTTTCGTTCTAGTTTCCTAATCCTTTTCCTATCTTTTCTGGTCATGTGATCCAGTCGAGAACCTCGATTTCTCCGATCATTCCTATTGTAATTATAACCATAGTCAGTATTTCCAGTGTTGTGATAATGATCATTATAACCATAATCCGATCCTTGACCGTTATGAGTATATACGTACCCATGTTGTGCATTTAACCCGAGTGTTAAGATGCTGAACGTTAATAATGTAAATAACTTTTTCATAGCATAAGATTTTAAGATGAACAATAAGGTTCAATTCTATCTTGCGATAAAATTCTACTTTGCTTTAAATGATCATTAATCTCTTTTGTTTGACACTATGACTTGTAAATTAGGTTAAAAGTAAACTTGAGAAAAGTGGATTAACCAATCTTTAACGCTTATCAATAATTTTAAATGGATGAATGTTAAGATTCAATTAATGTATGTGTATAAATGACATTATTTTAAGAAATTTAACTTCTCTTTAGATAAGCGATATTTAAGTTGAGAATACTCAAAAGAATAAACTACTTTCATAGTTTTATTAAATTACTCCATTAATTACCTAAATGCAAAAGGACCTATTTTCAGCCAATAGAATAAAAGCTAAATATGAAGACATATTTAATAAAGCTTATAATTCACTCAATCCACGACAAAAGAAAGCTGTTGATACTGTAGAAGGGCCTGTCTTGGTAAATGCGGGACCTGGAACTGGTAAAACTCAAATTTTAGCAACCAGAATCGGTAAAATCCTTAAAGATACAGACACTGCCCCTCACAATATTTTGTGTTTAACATTTACCGATGCAGCTACGGTTGCCATGCGAAATCGTCTGGTTGAAATCATTGGACCAACTGCACATCAAGTACACATATTTACATTCCATGGATTTTGCAATCAAGTGATTCAAGAAAACTTGGACATATTTGGAGGGTATCGTCAATTAGAACCTATAACAGATTTAGAAGCTGTAGATCTGTATAGAGAGCTGATTGACAATTTAAAAGATGACAACCCACTCAAGCGATTTAAGTACGATAAATATTTCGAAACTTCAAGGCTGAAAAATCTTTTTGACTTGATGAAGAAAGAAAATTTATCACCAAGTGACATGCATCAAAAGATCGCTGACTTTTTTGAAATGAAAAAAGACAGTGAAGAATTTATCGCCAAAAGAAAGTATACAAATAAAGAAGGAAAAACATTTTTAAAAGGAGACTTCCGAGATGATAAGTTTGAAAAACTAAAATTGAAATATGTTGAATTAGAAGCGGCGATAGATGAGTTTGAAAATTATTCTGCACTTATGAAAAAAGCAGAACGATATGATTTTAATGATATGATTCGTTGGGTTTTAGAAGAATTTAAATCAAATGAGTATTTACTTCTAAAGTATCAAGAGCGATATCAATATTTTCTTGTGGACGAATATCAAGATACGAATGGTGCTCAAAATGCCATTTTAAAATTATTAATTTCATATTGGGATAGTCCTAACGTGTTTACGGTAGGTGATGATGATCAAGCCATATATAAATTTCAAGGTGCAAACCTCGGAAACATCATGGATTTTAAGGAAGCCTATAATCCTGAAATCGTTATACTGGAGCAAAATTACAGGTCTAATCAAAATATTCTTGATGCATCTAAAAGCTTAATTACTTTTAATAGTGAAAGATTAATTGCGGAAGATCCAAACCTAAGTAAAGAACTAAAAGCCTCAGGGCCATTCAAAGATGTGGGTTCTGATCCTCAGTTATTAGCATTTGATAAAGTATCTGAAGAATATGCATTTTTAGCTTCTGAATTAGAAAGTCTTTATAAAAATGATCCAGAGACTTTCAGTGATACTGCTGTTATTTATCGAAAGCACAAACAAGTTGATGATCTGGTGAATGTCTTGGAAAAAAGAAACATTCCATTTAACATAAAAAGACGCGTCAATATTCTTGAAATTCCGTTTGTAAAAAACCTTATCAATGTTTTATATTATCTGAGCGATGAGTATAACAAATATGGATTTGGCCAACATCGTCTTTTTGAAATCTTGCACTATAATTATTTTAATATACATTCCTTAGATATAGGAAGAATCGCTCTTTTCTGTAAAACGCCAAATGAAGAAAATATCAGACCTGAGTGGCGAAGTGTTATTACTGATGAAAAAACTCTGGACTCATTAAATCTAAAAAAAAAAGAAGCTGTTCTAAAAATTGGCAACCAGTTTGACAAGTGGATAAATGAAATTCCTGAAATCACCCTGCAAGCACTTTTCGGAAAAGTACTTAACGAAGGAGGCGTCCTTAATTATGTCATGACACAGGATAACAAATCTTGGTTGTTGCAAATAATCAGCACGCTTTTCGAATTTATAAAAACAGAAACTGCTAGAAATCCTAATGTAAAACTTAAAGAATTGCTGGCTATGATCGACAAGATGAATGAAAATAAAATCACTCTGTCTGTCAATAAGATAATTACTTCAGAAAAGGGTATTAAGTTTATCACAGCTCATTCAGCAAAAGGACTTGAATTTAGGAAGGTGTATATGATAGGATGTACTAAAAACATTTGGGATGACAACTCAAGAGTGTATGGTCATTATTCATATCCTGAAGGCATCAATGCAGATAACAAAACCAATGTTGAGGATGAAAGAAGACTTTTCTATGTAGGTATGACCAGAGCCAAAACGGACTTGACCATTTCGTTTGCACGAAATACCGAAGAAGGAAAAGAATTGGGTGCGTCTCAATTTGTAGATGAAATATTAGCATCAACAGAATTGAAAATAGATAATCCTGAAGTTTCCGAAGATGTGCTGGCTGAATTCTATTTCAATCTTTTACTTATTACTGAAAAGAAAATTCCACTCATCGAACAAAATTTGATTGATGAATGGCTCAATGGATTTAAATTATCCGTCACACATTTAAACAAATACCTCAGATGTCCCTTAAGTTTCTATTTTGAAACAATACTCAGAGTCCCCACTGCGAGAAATGCCCCTTCGGGATTTGGAACAGCCATGCATGATGCATTACATCATTTTTTACTTGGCCTTCATGAGAAAGGGGAAAAAGATGTTTCCCATTTACTATATCATTTTGAAAAAAGTATGGTCAGTCATAAGTCTCATTTTACTGATGATGAATATGAGAGTTATCTAACGCATGGTAAAAACACTTTAAATTCACTTTATGAAAATAAATTTGATCATTGGAATCAAGTCGAAAAAATTGCGCTTGAAGAAGAAATATCACATGCTGAACATGAAGGCATTCCGTTAAAAGGATTTTTAGATAAAGTAGAAATTCACAAAGATTATGTTCACGTTGTAGATTATAAAACTGGAAAGTATAGAAAAGACAAGCTCAACGGTCCGAATGAAAAAGAACCTAATGGTGGAGATTATTGGAGACAACTTGTGTTTTATAAAATGCTTTTAGACAGCGACAAAAAACATGATTGGAATATGGTAAGCGGTGAAGTTGATTTTATAGAACCAGATCGCAAATCAGGTAAGTTTACCAATTATAAATATGTCGTAAGTCCGGAAGACTTAGAAGTCGTCGGTGAACAAATTGTGGAAACACATAAAAATATTAAAGCCTACAATTTTGATACAACATGTGAAGAAGAAACATGCACTTGGTGTCGATTTGTAAGAGATAATTATACTTTAGATGAAGATTTATTGA
>JABDKX010000006.1 GCA_013001975.1 Saprospiraceae bacterium
CCTTTAAATTTATCTGCTAAATAATCATATACTTCGTCCCATGATACTTTTTCTAAAACACCATTTTTCTTTATCATTGGATCTTTGAGGCGCTCTGGGTGATCGTAAAATCCAAATGCATAACGTCCTTTCAAACAAGTATGGCCGCCATTTACCTCTGCATCAAATGGTGCGCGTATTGATTTGATTTCTCCACCAACAGTACTTACCTCAAGGTTACAACCCACACCACAATATGTACATATCGTTCGTGTTACTTCTTCTGCTCCAACTGACTTAGATTGAAATATATCAGATATTGCACTGGTTGGACAAGCTTGAGAGCAAGCCCCACAACTCACACAATCGGAATTTGCAAAACTTTCATCAGCACCTTTAATTATTCTACTTTCAAAACCACGACCATAAACACCGAGAACAAATTCACCTTGAACTTCATCACAAGCTCTAACACAACGGTAACAATTTATACACTTCGACAAATCTGAAGTCATGTATGCATGGCTGGTATCTTTTTCTACAGATCCATGACTGGCTCCTGCTGGGTAACGCACTTCTCGAATACCTACTTCTGCGGCAACATCTTGAAGTTCACAATTACCATTAACCTCACAAGTCAAGCAATCCAAAGGATGATCTGTCAATACCAATTCGATGATATTTTTCCGCAATTTTCTTATATTCTGTGATCCAGTAGACACATAGATTCCTTCCGATACAGGTGTATGACAAGATGCCATTACTTTGGTTTTTCCGCCTTTTTCTAAAGCTACCTCAACAGAACAAACACGACACGATCCTGATGCTTCAAGGTTCGGTGCATCGCATAAAGTCGGAATTAATTTCTTCCCTTCAATTCTTCTAACAAATTCTAAAATGCTTTCGTTAGGAAGAAAGGTATGTTCTTTATTATTAATGTATGCTTTCATACTGGTAGATTATTAATTGTTAATTAAATAGTTGTTGGGTCATTCTTATTCAAAGTAGTCGGTCAGCTCGTTTTCAAAATACTGTAATACATTTCTAACGGGTAATGGTATGCCACCACCATGTGCACAAAGTGATCCTTCTGTTAATGTGGTCAATAAATCATCAAAAAGAACCTTATCTATTTTATAATCAGATTGCTCTGCTTTATCCAACATTTCATAAGCGCGTTGCGTACCAAGTCTGCAAGGAAAACATTTACCACAACTTTCGTAAGCTGCAAAATCCATGAGATGAACAAGGTATTTTATCATTGGCATTCTTTCAGGAATACAAACGACAGAAGCATGCCCTAAAAGAAAACCGCCATTAGCGAAAGATTCAAAATCAACAGTCAAGGTATCAAACTTTTCGCTTGGTACTATTCCTCCTAATGGGCCACCTATTTGCACGGCTTTTACATTTTCTTTAAATCCACCACCCAGTTCATTAAAAACTTTTGACAATGAAGTTCCCATTTCAACTTCATAAATGCCAGGTTTATTAAAGAAGCTATCTAGTGACAACAACTTTGTGCCTTTAGATTTTTCAGTTCCTAATTTTATAAATGAATTCGCTCCTTGATTTAAAATATAATAGACAGCTGCTAAAGTTTCTACATTATTAACAATGGTCGGCTTATTAAACAATCCTTGTACAACTGGATACGGCGGACGCGTTCGAACTTCTGGTCTCTGGCCTTCAATAGAATTTATCAATGCTGTCTCCTCTCCACAAATGTAAGCGCCTTGTGCTTGGATAATTTTAAAATTAAAATTAAATCCACTTCCTAAAATGTTTTCACCTACCAATTGATTTTCTTTCAATTGCGCAATCGCATCTTCCATAACCGTTACCGAATCAGGATACTCAGCTCTGATATATAAAATACCGTCATCAGCTCCAGTAGTAAATCCTGCCATCAACATGCCAAATAAAACATAAAAAGGTTGTTCTTCTAATAGGTATCGATCAGAAAAAGCACCAGGGTCACCTTCATCTGCATTACAAATGATGTACTTCTTATCTGATTTTTGATTACGACATCCGTCTAATTTTATACCCATTGGAAATCCTGCTCCTCCTCTTCCTCTAACATTCGCTGCGACAATTTGATCAAGGACATATTGAGAGCCTTTGTCAAAAGATTTTTGCATCAAAGATTTCAACTGAATTATTCCTTCAAAAGGTTTTGTCAAAACAGGCGTTCCTGAAGATTCAACATTGTAAGCTAATGAGTCTTTTTCATCCCCTTTTATTACCTGCTCAATTTCATCTTTTTTTAACGCAGAATAGTTACTTCCCTGGTAGTGAAATGCGCTGTTTTCATAGCAACGACCTAAGCAAGTCATATGCCCGATTTCACTTTCATCAAAATGTGAACTTAGATTATTAATTACCTCGTCCTGTGTACCAGCACATAAACAAGCCGTTCCATTGCACACATAGACCTTTTTGCCCTTATTCTCGGGCTTCAAAAAATCATAAAAACTCATGGCTCCTAATAAATTAGCGGATCCCATCAGATTTTCTTTACCCTTTGCTTTTAATTTAGAAATGTCGTCAATTTCAGTCATTTCCTCAAACACGTTGTTCTTCAGCCCTTTACGATACGATAATTCACTAAAATTTTTAGACATCAGTAATTTTTTGATTCCTTCCAAATATAGCCAGATTTTTTATAATCATATCTCCATAAAGCGCTAATTTGAACCTTGTTTGCGCTTAATTCCTTATCCTTACTATATAATTGACATTAATACATCATGGATTCTATTATAAAAAAGAAAATTATCAAGTTTGATTCCTCCAATATACAGGAGAAAGAAGACCTGCTTTCGACAGAGCGGGCTTTGGCGATTTTCATTCAATATGCCGATGAAATAGAGCCTCAACAGCTGAGTATTACGATGAGAACCCCAGGAGAAGATAAAGCGCTTGTTCTAGGATTCTTATATAATGAGGGCATTATCAGTCAGTCAAAAGATGTATTAAAAGTTAATGCTGTTTCTCCTGATGAAATGGTTGTATTACTTTCCAAGTTTAAACCAAAAGACACAGTAGAAACCGATCGTAATTTTGTATCCAGTGCAAGTTGCGGTGTCTGTGGAAAATCAAGTATTGAAGATGCCATGAAAGTCAATTTTACGCCAATTAAAAATGATGATATTCGTATAGATTCCAAAATTATAAATAATCTCTTCAACAAGTTGGGCAATTCTCAAAGTGACTTCACTAAAACAGGCGGCATTCATGCAGTCGGATTATTTGATCTTGAAGGTCATCTATTAGAAACAAGTGAAGATATTGGCAGACATAATGCGCTTGATAAAATGATAGGTCACGCATTCATAAATAATACATTGCCGCTTTCCAACAACATCGTTTTACTAAGTGGTCGCATAGGCTATGAACTTGTTCAAAAAAGTTTGATGGCTGGCGTTCCTATTTTAGTTGCGATTGGCGCACCAACTTCCTTAAGTTATGACACTTCTAAAAAATTTAATCAAACATTAATTGGTTTTTTAAAGCAAAGTAGTTTTAATATTTATTGTGGTGAGAAGAGGATTGGTTATTAAGGGTTAAAAATACTTCAGACTAAATATTCACAATGAGTCGGGGATGCCTTTTGCTTATCACAGATGTTATGTCATAGCCTTAAGACAAAGGCGTCCGCGCCTCTTGTCAATATTAAAGTTTCTTGCTTCTTGATATCGTGCTTATTCACAATGCCAATTCTAAAGCATATCTAGACTAAGGCTTCAGATAGTTCCGATAACTATCGGAATCGGAACGCCTCTTATCAGCATGACCATTTCACGAAATCAACAAATTTAGGATTATTAAATATCATTCAATTTCTACTCCAACTGGACTATATCAATGAAGAAATTATTATTATCAACTACGCGTTAAAAGAATTAAGTCCAACAATCAATAAAGATGAAGATTTAATCACTGAAATATATTGGACTAAGAAGCTACGGTGCAATATTATACTGATTTGTCTTGGTGTGATAATTATGCAACTTGGGGACCAGAAAATTGTTACTGAGAAGTAGAACTAGCGTACGATGCAGCTCTCTTACAGGCTGGAAATGATTATCTCGAATGCTAAGCCTAATTAAATAATAATTATCATGCCACATTATTAAATTTAATGTGGCATTTTTTTTATGTATTTTCGATAAATTATGATTTCAAATAGAATTAATTTTAAATAATATTTATGAATAAAATACTGTTCATTCTTTTATCATCTGTTTTAATTATAAATAGCATACAGGCTCAAGATGTAAAAATCCCTGTAGACACAACAGTCATTACACATCATACGACTACTATAAATGGGCAACGTGTAGAATATTCTGCTATTACAGGTACACAACCTTTTTGGGATGCCGAAGGGAATGCAAAAGCAACCCTCTTTTATACTTACTACAAAAGAAAAAATGCTGGTGATCTTGGTGAACGACCATTACTCATTTCATTTAATGGTGGACCTGGATCAGCATCTGTTTGGATGCATGTAGCATATACAGGACCAAAGGTTTTGAAGATTGATGATGAAGGCTACCCTGTCCAACCTTATGGTATTCAAGAAAATCCATATTCCATTTTAGATGTGGCAGATATTGTTTTTGTCAATCCTGCCAATACAGGTTATTCACGAACCATTCCAGCTACAGGAAAGGATGTCGATAAATCAATGTTTTTTGGTATAAATGCTGATATCAAATATTTAGCTTCTTGGTTAAATACTTTTGTGACCAGACACAATCGGTGGTTATCTCCAAAATATATAATCGGCGAAAGTTATGGTGGCACCAGAGTAAGTGGTTTGGCTCTGGAATTACAAGATCGACAATGGATGTATTTGAATGGTGTGATTTTGGTATCGCCCGCAGATTACAAATCATATGGAACTGACAATGCCATTTCTACAGCGCTTAATTTACCTTACATGGCAGCGGCGGCTTGGCATCATAAAGTACTGCCTCCAGTATTGCAAAGCAAGGATCTTTTAGACATGTTGCCAGAAGTAGAGACATATACAATCAATACGTTAATGCCTGCTTTGGCAAAAGGTGGATTTATAACTTCAGAGGAAAGAAATGATGTAGCTGAAAAAATGGCTTACTTTTCCGGGTTATCAAAAGAAAATATTCTTCAACATAATTTAAATGTACCTACCAGTTATTTTTGGAAAGAATTATTAAGAGATGAATCAGGCAATACAATTGGAAGATTGGATTCTCGTTACTTAGGACTTGATAAGAAAGAAGCAGGAAGCCGTCCAGATTTTAATGCGGAATTGAAGTCATGGCTTCACTCATTTACACCAGCTATAAATTATTATATAAGAGAAGAATTAAATTTCAAAACAGATATCAAGTATAACATGTTTGGCCCTGTGAGTCCTTGGGATCGTCGAAATGACAATACCAGAGAAAACTTAAGACGCGCCATGGCCGAAAACCCATTCTTAAATGTTATGTACCAATCTGGATATTATGATGGTGCAACAACTTACTTTAATGCTAAATACTCAATGTGGCAATTGGATCCAAGTGGAAAGATGAGAGACAGACTAAGTTTCAAAGGCTATCGAAGTGGACACATGATGTATTTGAGAAGAGAAGATTTAAAATCTGCTAATGATGATTTACGTTCATTTATAAAGTCAACTTTCAATAAAGGTAAATCAGCAAAATATTAATTTCAACTTCACTAAAAAATTACAATGACCATTAACAAGATATTTACGATTTTATTTCTTTTTATAACACTACTCTTTTTCTCATGTAAAAATCAATCAGATTCACAGAAGAATGAGAAAGATAACAATGAAAATGAAGCTGTAAATGTTGTCAAAGAAAATGACAACCGAGTCTATGCCTGGGTCGACAATTTAAAAATAAGAGAAGAACCTAGTCTATCGGCAAAAACAGTTTCAACTGTCAAAAAAAGAACAGCCTTAACTTTATCAGGAAATCGCTCGGATAATGAGGAAACAATTGTACTGCGCGGGGTCGCCTATAAAGAACCATGGTTAGAAGTCAAATCTCATAAAGAAGTCATTGGATGGGTTTTTGGAGGCGCCGTAAAGAAGAAAGATGAAAAAAAAGGAAACGATGTAATCAATGATAAATTTTTTGAATTTCCATACTTTGGCAGGTACAATTTAGATTACTGGACCCAGGGCAAGACAATAGACGAAAGTGGTGGCGATGCAGATATTAAAACAACGACATACACAAGGGCTACAGAAATTTTAAAAGTATCCATTATTGATGTTGGAGATTATGGTTATGAAAGAAACTACAAACTTTTTGATAAGAAAAATAACCTTATGAAAGAACGAAATTTTAGTTTCTCTACCGATCAAGAATTTCGACAAATACGAGAAACCGTAAGCGATTATACCGCTGATCCACCAACACAATATTTGAGAGTTCAAAATATGGAAAAACATTATTCGCAACTCAATGATTTGCCAATGATGGCGAATGGTAATTGGTCAAAAGGAAAAATCCCAGAATAAGATAAAATCAACTTCGGTATTTTTGATGATGTTTTAATTACCTCTATAATAATTTTATCAGAACAATTTGACTTTCTGTAATTAATATATTACTTTGTAATTCAAAGTACTTTTAATTTAAGTTAAATGTATCCAAATGAAAGCAATTACATATACCCTACTCCTATTTACTTTTAGTTTTTCATGCAAATCTGATAAGCTACCTAATCAAGAAATGGTTTTTGATCAAGAAAAATGGATGACAGAAGTTGAAGGCAAATATCCATTTCGCGCTAATATGTTGAAAGACGTCGTTTATAACGACACCATTAGGTCATTGAGCAGATCAGAAATTCTAAATCTATTAGGCGAACCATCTTATTATAGAGAGGATAAAAATTTCCTTCATTACCGGATAACCCAAAACCAACTGGGATCATGGACATTAAAAACAAAGACTATGATCATTAAATTTGGAGCAAAAGATTCCATTGAATGGATTAAGATACATGAGTAAAGGACCTGACAGGTTGTACAACCTGTCAGGTCCTATTTTAGCGATAATTTTGTATATTGTTTTACCAAATGAAACAAAAATAATGAGCTCACCAGTCGCTATGCATTCCAACGGTGTCCATATCAAGGGTTTTATGGACTACGTTAAAGAAACTTATCCCAACGAACCAGAATTTCATCAAGCAGTTACAGAAGTCGCCGAAGCGATAATTCCTTATATCGAAGCCAATCCAAAGTACAAAGATGCCAAGTTACTCGAAAGGATGATCTGCCCAGAAAGGATCGTTATCTTTCGAGTACCGTGGGTTGATGACAGGGGAGAAATCCAAGTCAATATTGGTTATCGTATTCAAATGAATTCAGCCATCGGACCTTATAAAGGTGGTCTAAGATTTCACCCTTCAGTTAACCTGAGTGTCTTAAAATTCCTTGCGTTCGAACAAACTTTTAAAAACTCACTAACAGGATTGCCAATGGGTGGTGGTAAAGGTGGTTCTAACTTTAACCCTAAAGGGAAATCAGATAACGAGGTCATGACATTTTGTCAAAGCTTTATGATTGAATTGCAACGACATATTGGCGAAGACACAGACGTTCCAGCTGGTGATATTGGCGTTGGTGGAAGAGAGATAGGTTATATGTATGGCCAATATAAAAGATTAAGAAATAAATTTACCGGTGTGCTCACAGGTAAGGGAAAAGAATGGGGAGGTAGTCTTATCAGACCAGAAGCCACCGGTTATGGGTTGGTATATTTCGCACAAGAAATGATGAAAGTAAAAGGACTTTCATTTGAAGGTAAAAGAGTGGCTATTTCTGGTTCTGGAAACGTCGCTCAATATGCAGCTGAAAAGGCAATTGAACTGGGTGGAAAAGTTGTCACTCTTTCAGATTCATCAGGATTTATTTATGATCCTGATGGACTAACAAGAGAAAAGCTCGACTTCGTCATGGACTTAAAAAATAATAAGAGGGGTCGCATAAAAGCGTATGCTGAAAAATATGATTGTGAATATCATGAAAAAGAAAGACCTTGGGGAATTAAGGTAGATATTGCATTGCCATGCGCAACTCAAAATGAACTTAATTTAGAGAATGCTGAATCTTTAATCTCCAACAATGTACAATGTGTTTCTGAAGGCGCTAATATGCCATGTACACCTGAAGCCGTGATGGCATTTCAAAAAGCAAATGTTCTGTACTCACCAGGCAAAGCATCGAATGCCGGTGGTGTAGCTACTTCAGGAATGGAAATGACACAGAATTCATTACGGTTGAGTTGGACAAGAGAAAAGGTTGATAACAAACTAAAAGAAATCATGATCAACATACATGATGTATGTAAAAAGTATGGCTCAGATGATGACACTATTGATTATGTGAAAGGAGCAAACATCGGTGGCTTCGTTAAAGTAGCTGATGCCATGATGGCACAAGGTGTTGTTTAATTATAAAAATGTAACTTGAATAAATATTGCTTCATTCTTATATGTGTTATGTTATGTGGAATTTCATGTTCCACAAATAAGAGTGCAAATAAAACTCATCTCCTATCTAAGGACCATAGGAATTTATTAAAAGACATTAAGGCGGTAACTGATGATGGAGATGTTAATGCTATCATTGAAATACCTTTAGGCACAAATGACAAATGGGAATTTAATAAATCCACAGGTAAAATTGAATGGGAAATTGTCAATGATAAACCCAGAATCGTCAACTATCTTGGGTATCCTGGAAACTACGGATTTATTCCACAGACACTCTTGTCAAAAAACAGCGGTGGCGATGGAGATCCATTAGACATTTTGGTGCTTGGACCTTCTGTTGACCGAGGAGAAATTATTAAATGCAAAATCATTGGCGTCTTAAAATTAATCGACAGAGGAGAACAAGATGACAAACTCATTGCTGTATCTGACGCTTCGCCTATGTACGATATTAATTCGATTAAAGAATTAAACACCAATTATAAAGGTGTTTGTGATATCATAGAAATATGGTTTAAAAACTACAAAGGCTCAAATAAAATGGAATCTTTAGGTTTTGGAGAAAGAAAAGAAGCACTATCAATTCTCAATAAAGCAATAATTGAATTTAAAAACAAAAGATGAATAAATCAGATTTAAAAGATTTGCCCATTGACAAACTTAAAGCCAAAGAGAAAAATACTAAAACTTTGATAGGTGTTTACATTCCCATCATTCTTGCGATGTTATTCTTTTTAGGACGTGATTACATTGGTGGAAAAGGAATCGAAACAACATTTTTAGTTATTACTATTTGTGCATTTGGAGGATTGGCATCTTTGCTTTCTAATTTGAAAGTAATTCGGGAAGAAATAGAAAACAGATCCTAACTTTATTGAGTAGCATGATGAACATAAAATTAAAAAGATATTATCTAGTGTTTATGTTGTTCATTTGTATGGTATACATTTCATCATGTAATGATAAGAAGCCAATAGAAATTGACCTAAAAAGCGCACCAACTTCTGCTGAAGTATTCGGAAAGAATGTAATCTCAACAGAAATGTATGAAAGAGATATCGCTATAACGCCTGATGGCAATGAAATCATTTATACTTTAGGTGATTACAAACAAAGCAAACGTTGCTTAGTCCGTATCAGAGAAGTAAATGGCGAATGGCAATCTCCTGAAATCCTAAACCTCTCTGGTACTTATCAAGACATTGAACCGTTTTATGCAGAAGGTGGCAACAAGTTGTTTTTCACCTCTAATCGTCCTATCAATAACGATTCTCTACGAACAGATTACAACATTTGGGTCAGCGAAAGAGAGGACCAACAATGGAGTGAACCAATTCCTCTACCAGAAAATATAAATTCAGCTGGCCAAGAATTCTTTCCGTCGTTAAGTAAGAATGGCAATTTATATTTTACGGCTACAAGAAAAGACGGCATCGGAAGTGAAGACATTTTTATGTCTGAATTTGTAAATGGCATTTACGAAAATCCAACAGTTTTAGACAGTGCTATAAACACGTCAACTTATGAATTCAATGCCTATATAAATCCAGATGAAAATCTGCTGATCTTCAGTTCCTATGGAAGACCTGATGATATGGGTGGCGGTGATTTATATTATAGTACAAAGGATGAAAAAGGTAAATGGCAACCTTCAAAAAACATGGGTAACAAAATAAATTCTACTAAATTAGATTATTGTCCTTTTGTCGATTTAACCAATAACACTTTTTATTTTACTAGTGAAAGAATGAAGGAGAATAAAGCAACTTTTAAAAACGTCAAAGATTTAAAATCACATGCCAATAAACCTCAAAATGGTATGGGCGACATTTACAGCACCGATTTTGGCTCATTGAA
>JABDKX010000040.1 GCA_013001975.1 Saprospiraceae bacterium
CATGTGGATGGATAAAATCACCCTTATACGATTCACTCAATGTGACAGTGCAAGATCGATTTTTTAGTCATGATGATAGTTTAAATTTTGTTGATATAAGCCATGAAGTAAATATGTCTGATTCTTTGAATGTCCGTAGTTGTATTTATGCTGATTCTGATAATGATGGAGATCTCGATATATTAAAAACTATTTACGGAAAATCTGTTGTTCTCAAAGAAAATATGACCATACATCCTGACAAACCAGATACCACAAATTGGATACATTTAAAATTGATTGGATCAGCTTCAAATATAAATGGAGTAGGAAGTAAGGTTAGAGTTGTCACTGAAAATAATAATGTTCAATATTTTGAAACGCGATCTGGTAGTAACTTAGGTGGCGGAGACAGTTACGATGCATTTTTTGGATTTGGCAATGAATCTCACCTAAAAGAGATTAACATCATTTTTCCATCTGGAAATAAAATCTGCCTTTTTGATGTTCCTACTAATCAAGTGTTTAAGATCTATGAACCTGTTGAATGTCAGACACAAGTATCAGCAACAGCTATAAGTACAAACATTATCAATAGTATTGATTCAATATATCGTTTAGATGCTACGCAGTTTGTTTCAAATGATTTGGTTAAAAACATGCAAGGTGAGAGTTTTGAAACATTTCATTCATTACAAACAAAGCATATTGTTTCTTCTTTAGACTATCAAGAAGACATTTGTCTAGGTGAAAAAATTATTTTTAATTTCAAAACTACCAACAATACAGTGGTGGGTGTTTTAGAAAATAGAAATGGAGAAGAATTAAAACGTCTTGTTGGTAGTCAGAGTTTTAATATTGAAACAAATACCTTCGAATATCAGGACACGACTCTTGAGTTTACATTTAAAGAATACCATAATGAAACGAATTGCGCACATAAAGAAAAAGTTGTGTTAGTTAATCTCAAAGTTGATTCCTTTGAAAGTATCTTATTGGATATTCAGGAACCGTCATGTTATAAAGAAAACGATGGAAGTATATCTGTTTTAGATACAACCGTAAATAATCTGATCTGGGAGAATGGAAGTCAAGATTTTACATTGGAAGGATTGGAAGCAGGAGTTTTTACTTTTTATGCAAGTTTAAGAGACGAAGATTGCATCCAGTATTATAGTGTAGTTTTAAAGGAACCTGAAGACTTGGAGTTGATTAATGTTGATGCGTTTACAGCTTCTTCCAGTACTTCCCAAGATGGAGGTGCTACAGTTTCAATTTTAGGTGGTACGCAGCCATATCAATATTTTTGGTATGGTGAAAACAACCAATTAATCAGTACTGATTCGATTTTTGAAAATCAACTCCCTGGTAATTATTACTTTGAGGTTTTTGATACAAATGGTTGTATTATCCAAGATTCAGTAGTTATTGATTTTGTATCGGCAACCAATAACTTGTCAGAGCCTCAAATTGTAGTGTTCCCTAATCCAAGTTTTGCATTATTCAATATTTCATGTACTGATAGTAGTATCGATGCTATCCATATTTATAATGTAAATGGTGAACTTGTTTTAAACGCACAAGATCATTTTAGCAATCTTAGATTGAAAGTGGAGTCAGGGGTATATTTTGCAAAAATAAGTATTGGGGATAAGACTTATACCAAGAAATTAGTTTTGCTTGAATAGACTATGACTTGTATGCGTTGAATTTCTTTTTTGTAGTTTTTAGTAAGATACTTGATCTTTAAATCGCTTATGAGACCAGAGCCACGAATAAGGACATTGAATTATTAATTCCTCAAGATGTGAAGCATACATAGTTGTAATTTTTTCAGTCGATAAATTATTATTGGCATCTGCGAGTTTGACATATTTAAGTTGATAATACCCTCTTTTTATTCGATGAATATCTATGCTGTAAATAGGATAGTTTGACATCTTAGCGATCGCTGATACGCCTGCATGAAAGGATACTTCTTTTCCGAAAAAGGAGGTTTTAATTTGATGGCGTTTGCTGTATGGGTACTGATCTGCTATCATGACCAATCCTTCAGGTTTTGTTGGCTTATGATATTTTATATACCTAGCAGTATTATCAGCGTATACGACTGATACGTTATTCTGTGATCTTTTTTGTGCTATATATGAATCAATATAATTATTGCTGATTTTCTTGACAACGCCGACAATGTGATGTTTATTTTGTAATCCAAAACAAATTGAACCCCATTCCCAGTTATTGTAGTGTTGGCTTAAGATTATAACACTTTGGTCATTTGCGAAATCTTCATCCAGAATTTCAGGATTGTTCAGTCGATATCGTTGTACCAGTTTTTCAGGATCATAAGTTAATCCTTTGATGGATTCTAAGGTGACATCAATAAATTGCTTATAGAAGTCATTAGCAATTTTTAATCTTTCGAATTTATTTTTTTCAGGAAAACAAAAAGCAATATTTTTATTTATAACATCTAGGCGATATCGAAATACTTTTTGTAAAATAAATCTTAGAAAATCTGAAAATAAAAACAGAATAGAAAAAGGCATTAAAGAAATGATAAATACCAATATTCGAAATCCAATATATGATAGCCGTTTCACTATATTATTTCTTCAAATTCTGTTTCATCATCATTTACTTCAAATAACTGAAGTCTGCTTTCAGCCATTGATTTAAATCGTTGCATGCACTGATTGTAAAATGCTTCTGTTAATAATGATTTTAAATGGCTAAGATTACTCACTTGACCATCTCTAAACTTATAAGTTTGTTCTAAGAGGTTCTCTTCCAGTTTGATTGAATATTTTTCATTCATATGAAATACGGTCACCTTAATCTGCTTGTAGTTCCATTCGCTTACAACTCTCATTCCTCTTTATTTGAATTATAAATGCTTTTAGATATTATCTTGTAAATGGATGTCCAATCAGTTTCATTTTCGATAAGCTTCAAATGTTTTTTCTGAAGTGCAACATCATTTCTTATCGCAGGACCCGTTTGTATGGCGCAAGCATCCTGTGTCAATATTTTATTGAAAGTTGTTTCGATGATGGGTTTTAATATTTGTGGATCTAACTTGTTGTTATTCAAAATATTATCTCCAATACATGCTATGTGATTAGTAAAGTTATTTACAAAAACAGCTGCCAAATGATACAATAATCTTTCTTGGTCGGTAACCACTTTAACGGTTTGCGATAACTGCCTTGCGATGACACCAATTGTGCGCAATAATTTTTCATCTTCAGAAAAAATCAGGAAAGGTACCTGACTCAAATTTATTTCTTGACCTTTCTTAAACGATTGCAAAGGATAAAAAACGCCATAAGGAATTTGAGTTGATTTGAGGACTGTACTTGGTGTTGCTCCCGATGTGTGCACAATCATTTGTTGGTCACTAAATTGAGGTAATTTGTCTACAACTTCTTTGATAGCATCATCGGCAATCATAATCAAGTAAATGTCAGACTCCTTATTAATCTTACTTAAATCGGATCTTGGCTTTGCGTTAACCTTGGAAGCTAAGCTTCTGGCTTTGTAAATTGATCTAGAATATACTTCAACAATATCACAACCAATTTCTTTCAACGCAGGAACAAGGTGAGAAGCAATGTTGCCAGCACCGATGGCTGTTATGGAATATGACTTAGACAATTTTTTGTTTTAGTCTGTGAAAGAATGCCACTAATAGTCCGATCATCATCATTAAAGCTCCTAGCCAAAACATATTTATACCTGGAAAAACGGTCGCTTCAAGTGCTATAAAATCTGTTCTAGGCACATTTTCAGCAATGTCAATAATGATTTCTTTATTTTCTCTGTTATCTTGAGCCAGCTGAAAAGTAAATTTTTCTTTGTCTGGAATAATCTGTGTTAATCTTATATGAAAGCCATTTTCTGGAATATAATCCTTAATGCTAAAAGGTCTACCATTTCTAATAACATAAATTGGATGTGCCATCATT
>JABDKX010000075.1 GCA_013001975.1 Saprospiraceae bacterium
CTCTACTGTTCTCAACTGGTTGATCTGCATATAATGTAAATTCAAATATTGAATTTCCAGAATTTTCACAATCAATGTAGTCACCAAATTCATTTGGTTCTCCAAAACAATCTTCGAATAATTCTTCCAGATCTAATATTTTGTCACTTTTGATTCTGCTGAAATATTCTGTAAATAATATGTCTAATACCTCTTCTTCAAATCCTTCACTGCCACATGAACTTACTTTTGATTTTATCAGATCCTTGGCTTCTTGATCAAGAAGTATTTCATTGTCAATTTCAAAATTTCCTATTGCATAATCACAAAGTTTATCTTCAACACATGCTTCATACGCTTCAGGTGGACAACTATCCATATCTTCGATACATGCTTCTGGATCATTAGTCTCTCCACAAACATCACATATTCTTTGCCCAATTTCAAAATGAACTGACTTGTCGATTTCTGTCATTATCGATGTTACTGTTTCGTCGAATCCATACCCAATATTCGATGGAGGGCCACCCTCCGATCCATCCAGATTTTCATAATAAGTCTCACACAATCTTAAGAGAAGTTGATCAATTATTAATTTGATATTAAACGCTACGGCTTCTCCACATGATGAAGTAATAAGATCACTTTCAACCTTGTTTATTTTTTCGGTAAAACGTGGATCATCAAAAGCAAACATGCAATCTTTAACATCTTCGGTCCATCGACCATAATCATAATCCCAATGACTACCAGTTGGCAAATCTCCTCCTCCAGTTATAGTTTGAGTATTCGTAACCCAATTATACTGCCAAGGGTCTTGACTAATATCATCAGGACACCAAGCCCAAAAATGGTACACAGTATATCCTTCTTCTTCAATATCTTGTCCATGAATAATACTTCCAGTACCAACACCTGTCGGGGTAATTGAATACAAGTACTCTTGAGCTGGGTGCCAATCTATCCATGTCGGATCATCTTTCGCTGGATCAAAGTTTTTAGGAACGCCAAACATCTGATGACCGGTTAATTTATTATAATAATAACAAGGACAAGGATCATCTTGTGAGGATTCTATGTCATTGTGGTATAAAACAACTTCCAACAAACACCAACCACGCAACTCTATTTCAGATATTTTATTCGCAAATCTTTCATCCAGTAGATGTCGAAATAAAAATTTATGATTATAATCACCAATATTTTGTTCGTAATTTAAAAATGAAAAAATGGAGGTGAGGGCATTATCCATTCCAAGGTTGTTTATCAAGTCATCAGTAGGCAACATTAAATCATCAAGGCTTACGTGCCAATAATTATAAGTGCCGGCTACCTTGCCAGCATATAAAATTGAATAAATCGAGTCATTATGAATAGTTGGAATTGAAATGATATACTCATCATGAGAATATTGTTTTAATAGATGCGCGTATTCCCAATTAAACAATCCGTTCTCATATAAAAACCCACCAATTTCATTGACGTTCGCCTTGAGCATCATATCCTGCCAAAGGTCATTTAACTGTGTTTCATTTGGTGGAATTAACATCGAGTCCACTAAATTGTAATTATTTCGACCTTGAAAATCCTTTGCGAGATCAGAAATCTGTTTGTCTAATTCTGAATCATTCAGTACGTCATCTTGACACATTGAAAAAATAATGATTGTAATTAATGCTAGAAAAATAAATCGAAATCGTTCCATGAATATTTTTTTTTGATTGATAAAAAATAAAAAAGGAGCAAATCGATGTTTAACCAATTAGCTCCTTTCGTATGATTTAATGATTAAATCATGAAAAGGTAAACAGGGAAAAAAATTAATTTTAGTCTTGAAACTGTCAACAGTAAACTTAATTTGATATAAACTAAAAAAACTGTTAATATGCATATTAGATTTATTTAAGAATCTATTAAATTAAGGGTATGAAAGTTTTGGTTCCAATCTTAGCTGTATTTTGCTATGTATGTTGTTCTCCTAAAACAAATGAAATATTCCCTGTTGATGAATCGTATCAACAAGAAATAATTGATTGGCAAAAAGAAAGAAATCGCAACATCAAGTCACCTAAAGGATGGTTGTCTGTGATTGGATTGTATTGGCTTCAAGAAGGAAGAAATAAAATTGGCTCAGACCCAAGTTCTGATATTGTATTTCCAGATATTGCTCAACCAAGAGTTGGAGATATTTACCTTGAAAATGGAGAACTTTACTTTCGTGCGTTTGGTGAAGCTTATGTAAGTAAAAACGACAAAGGCTTTAGGGAAGGTACTATGTATTCTGATGCGTCTAGGGTCCCTACAGAATTATCCCACAAGTCACTTTATTTCTATGTTATAAGAAGAGGCAATAAGTTTGGCCTAAGACTCAAAAATACTTTAGCTGAAAAAAGATTCAGTTTCAAAGGAATTGATAATTTCCCTATTAACAACAAGTACAGATTTACAGCTAAAATATCAAAATCAGAGTCTCATGATTCAATTCTGATAAATGACATCGTTGGAACAGAAACAATGTACAAAATTGAAAATGTGATTTCATTTAAAATTAAGAAAAAGACTTTTGATCTATTAGCATTTGATGGTGGTAAGGATAAATTATTCATTGTTTTTTCAGATAATACAAATAACAAATCAACATACGGAGGTGGCAGGTTTATTTATGTTAACAAGCCGGAACCTGGTTCTGATCAGGTTGTCATAGATTTCAATAAAGCATATAACCCACCGTGTGCTTTTACTGATTTTGCAACGTGTCCAATTCCACCACCAAACAATCATATAGACATTGAAATCAATGCCGGAGAAAAGAAAATAAGTGACGCGCACTAAAATAATTTCTTACCTTTCATAATTGAATGCATTCTAATTCCGTTATTGACTAATAATACTTATTACAACTTCTTTGATAATTTATAATAACACTATATGCGTATTTTCCTGATATTAAGTTTTGTAATCATTTCATTGTCTGGTAAAACCCAGGAAAACGATTTAGCCGGATTCGAATTATCGATCGACCAAGATTATTTTGCAGACTTTATTCGAGATACCGTAACCCCTGATCGCAATTATACAATCTCTTTACGGTTAGGGTTTTATGGTGCATTGGCTAACCATGATTACTTAGGATTACCTTGGATCCGCAAAAAAATTGATGGCTTTTTATTAGATAATTTTATCTACAACAGTGGATTTAGAGAAGAAAACAAATCTCATAATTTTGTTTTTATTGCAAATGGATTCAGTCCATCACACATTTCAGATGAAATACCCGAGTATCTCACCGCTGTAGAAGATGGTTATGTCTTAGCTGGGGATCGACCTTTTTCTTCTTTTACAGGATTTAGAAGTACGCGAAGAATTCAAGGCAATAAGTTGTTCGTTCATTCAGCCAGACAATTAGATATGGCAATTGTGAGTTCGTTCACTTTCGGCTTTGGAAGTTTAGGTCTGGCTCAATCTTTAGATAATTTGTTTGGCTCAAAAAGACCAAGTGCCAATCTTTGGGATTATGATGCTAATAAACCATATCCAACGGGTCAGTCAATGCCGAGCTTTTTCCCTCTTTTTATGTATTCACTTTCTGGAGAAGCTGTTGTTTGGAGACCAATGAAAAAGGTACTATTACAAGTCAGACCAGAATTAAACTTAGGTTACTACACCAATATTGGAATAGGTTTGGATTTTGGTAAAGTGATGAATGTTGAAAGACATATAGATAACCTGTCTTACACCGATACGAACAATCCAGGCTTAATCAGTGTCAACGATGAGCCCATTGGATTTTCGATTGTAGGAGGTGGGAATGTCAGAGCTGTTTTATATAATGCCCACGTTAATGGCATGTTTGGTTTAGGAAAAGGTCATAACTTTCCTATCAGTAACACAAAGAAAATAATCCTGGAAGCTTACGCAGGTTTCAAATTGCAATTCTTCCAAAAAGTAGAACTTAATTTCAGTGTTAATTACAGAAGCTCTGAATTTGATTCGGTTGTTTTAAGAAACCCTTTATGGGGAACGTTGGGATTAAAATATTTACTCGATCCTCCCGGTGAAGGTTGCTACGATTAAATAATTAATACATAACCATATTACGCATTTATAAATGTCAGTACTTTTTCAAGTGCGGCATCAATTCCTTCTGCTTTACTTCCTCCAGCTGTTGCAAAGAATGCTTGGCCACCACCACCACCGTTAATCTCTTTTGCAATCTCTCTGATTATAGTGCCCGCATTTAAACCTTTAGATTCAATCAAATCTTCACTAATCTTCAAAAGTAATTGCGGTTTGTCATTAACGACATTGCCTATCAAAACGACAGCATTACCAATTTCCTTTTCTAAATTGAACACAAGCGTTTTAGCTGCTTTGCCATCAGCTAAATTGATCTTTGCAGTTAATACATTTATGCCATTAACCACTTGAACATTATTCTTTAAGTCCTTCTGAATATCTCCCGCTTTTGAAGATTGTAGCTTTTCAATTTCTTTCTTCAGCTTTTTATTTTCATCACTCAAATCTGATATTGTTTTAACCAGATCCTTTGGATTATTTAGCAATTCTGAAATTGCTTCCACCTTTGCAAACTCATCAAAAATATGTTTCTCCGCTGCTTCCGATGTAATGGCTGTTATTCTTCGAACGCCAGCTGCAATTCCTGTTTCAGAGATGATTTTAAAAAATCCTATTTGACCTGTATTATCAACATGACATCCCCCACATAATTCTCTTGAATAAGATTCGTCGAAAGTGATCATTCTTACACTATCACCATACTTTTCTCCAAACAACATCATCGCTCCAGCTTCCTGAGCTTCTTCGATTGGTATTGATCTTTTTTCTTCTAATGGAATATTAGCCCTTATTTTTTCATTGACGATATTTTCTATATTTCTTATTTCTTCATCAGACAATTTACTGTAATGTGAAAAGTCAAATCGCAACAATTCACCTTTTACCAATGAACCCTTTTGTTGAACGTGGGTACCAAGAACCATTCTCAAAGCTGCATGCATTAAGTGCGTAGCAGAATGGTTGTTTTCTGTCATTTGTCTTCGATGAATATCAATTTTGCATATCACTGGCTTGTTTATATTTTCTGGCAATTTATTGACATAGTGAATGATAAGATTATTTTCTTTTTTTGTATCTAATACTTCAATCTTTTCTTCCCCAAACAATAATGAACCAGTATCTCCTATTTGGCCTCCTCCCTCTGCATAAAATGGCGTTTTATCTAATACCAATTGATTAAAAGCAGTTCCTTTTTCTTTTACGATTCGATATTTTAACACATTTGCATTTTCAACAGATGTTTCATCAAAACCTAAAAAATCAGTAGCATTACCTTCATTTACAACTACCCAATCACTTGCCTCTTTGCTAGCATCTGCTCTACTCCGTTGCTTTTGTTCTTGAAGCGCTTGCTCAAAACCTTTTTCATCTACACGCCATCCTTTTTCTTCAGCAACCAACCTTGTCAAGTCAAAAGGAAATCCATAAGTATCATACAATTCAAAAGCATCTTTTCCACTTAATGATCCGTCATCTATTTTTAAAGCATCTAATCTTTTCAATCCATCTTCTAAGGTTCTTAAAAATGATTTCTCTTCTTCTTCAATTACTTTAGATATAAATTCAACTTGACCAAGCAATTCTGGAAATACATCTTTAAACTGTTCTGCCAACAATGGGACCATGTTGTGGATAAATGGTTTTTTCAAATTTAAAAATGAATAACCATATCTGACAGCTCTTCTTAGAATTCTTCTTATGACATATCCTGCTCCCGAGTTGGAAGGCATTTCGCCATCCGCTATTGTAAATGAAACCGCTCTTAAATGATCGGTAATAACGCGCATTGAAATATCAGTCATCGAATCACCGGAGTAATCAAATGTGTATTTTATGCCTGTTTCTTTCTCTAACCTTTTAATATAAGGAGTAAATAAATCTGAATCGTAATTGGACTGCTTGCCTTGAACAACCATACACAAGCGCTCATATCCCATTCCTGTATCAATATGCTTGGCTGGCAACTCTTCTAGCTTTCCATCTGCTTTTCTGTTATACTGGATAAATACCAAATTCCAAATCTCAATAACTTGAGGATGGTCCATATTTACCAATTCTTTTCCAGGCTTTAATTTCTTTTCTTCATCAGATCGAATATCGATATGAATTTCAGAACAGGGACCACAAGGACCGGTATCGCCCATTTCCCAAAAATTATCCTTTTTATCAAAATACAAGATGCGATCTTCAGAAACATGCTCTTTCCAATAATTTACTGCCTCTTCATCCGCACTCGTCTGATCTATTTTATCACCTTCAAAAACAGTTATATAAATATCATCTTTATTAAGCTTGTATACATTTGTCAATAAATCCCAAGCATAGAAGATAGCTTCCTTTTTGAAATAATCACCAAAAGACCAATTCCCTAACATCTCAAACATGGTATGGTGGTAAGAATCTCTACCTACTTCCTCTAAATCATTATGCTTACCAGAAACACGTAAACATTTTTGTGTGTCTGAGACTCTTTTGTCTTCTGCTGTAGCATGTCCAAGAAAGTAATCCTTAAATTGATTCATGCCCGCATTTGTAAACATTAATGTGGGATCGTTTTTAACTACAATAGGAGCAGAAGGAACAACAACGTGCCCTTTACCCCTAAAATATTCTAAAAATGTATTTCTTATTTGAGTAGAATTCATGAATTTCTTTGACATATGTTACAAAAAATATATTATAAATTTTTCTAATGTGTTGCTAATATTTTACATTATTGTTCATTATCAGTCGTTTGTACATCGCAGTAAATTATATATGATTAAAATATATGATACAAATTATTTTGAATTACGACTTTCCAATACTATTTTTGTGCTGCAAATTTTACCTTAATGAACGTAGCACTCTCATTAGAAATGCAAAACTACTAATTCTATTATTTTAAACCTGACATGAGTAGAGAGAAATACGTATTTAATCCCAATACCTTACAATACGAAAAGATTCACACGAGTTGGAAACGCAGTTTCCTAAAAATTGGTGGCTTAATTTCTGCCATCCTTGTTTGTTCCCTTGGACTATACCTAGTAGCATATACCATCATACCAACGCCAAAGGAAATGGCTATGGAAAGAGAGCTCACGCAGATGGAATATCAATTCTCGTCTTTTTCTTCAGATTTTGATAAAATGGCAGCCAAGCTCAATGATCTTCATGACAAAGATGTAGAAGTTCATAGGGTAATTTTTGGAATCGAACCAATTAATAACTCTATTTGGGAAGGTGGAACTGGAGGTAGCGTTGACAATAACTACCTATCAAATATTAAAAGTTCAGAAGAGTTCATAGAAACAACTCAAAACAAACTCGAAAACCTTAAGTATAAATTACAACTTCAAGAAAATTCATTAGACACGATATTATTCTTAGCTAAGCAAAGAGAAAGGAAACTTTTATCCATTCCATCTATCAAACCAGTTAGAGAAGATAAATTAAAGAGAAATATAAGATCAATGTCTGGCTATGGGTACAGAATACATCCAGTGCATAAAGTGAAAAAATTCCATAAAGGCATAGATTTTACTGCCCCTAGAGGTACTGCTATTCAAGCGACAGGAAACGGAAAAGTAAAAAGAGTTCAAAATAAAAGATTAGGATACGGTAAAAACATCATTATCGATCATGGTTTTGGCTATACAACCCTTTATGCTCACCTTGATGAAATAGACGTAAAAGTAGGAGATATTGTCACAAAAGGTCAAAAAATCGGAGTGATTGGCAGCACGGGTACTTCAACAGCACCGCATTTGCATTATGAAGTACGCATCAATGGCAAACAAGTCAATCCAATAGATTATTGTATGGATGGTTTAACACCTGAAGAATACCAGGAACTGGTTCACAAAGCCTCCATCGAAAATCAATCTTTCGATTATTAAAATAAATAACAACCAACTTATCTAAAGCTAAGAAGCCAATCATTATTGATTGGCTTTTTTGTTTTATATAAAAACCATTTTTACCTATTTTTTATCAAACAATTCAAGCTTTTTGAGGTTATTCATATACCAATGGCACTGAAATTAAATTCTAGGCCTATATTCCTTGAAATAATTAGAAGATAGTCTTAAAAAGGCGGTTTTGAAGCCCTAGATTATCTATATTTGCGGCAAATTTTAAACAAATTTAATGGATAACAACAGACTCATATATTTAGATAATAATGCAACTACACCTACGGATCCCAGAGTAGTTGAGGCTATGTTACCGTATTTTCACCAATTCCATGGCAATGCAGCTAGTAGAAACCATCCATTTGGTTGGGCTGCAGAAGAAGCTGTTGACAAAGCACGTCAGCAAATTGCTGATTTGATCGGTGCAGATCCAAGAGAAATAATCTTCACTTCAGGAGCAACAGAATCTGATAATTTAGCACTTAAAGGTGTTTATGAAATGTATTCTCGAAAAGGAAATCATATTATTACCCTTAAAACTGAACATAAAGCGGTACTTGATTCTTGTAAAAGAATTGAAAAAATGGGAGGAGAAGTCACTTACTTAGATGTAAATGATAAAGGATTGGTTGATTTGCAAGCTTTAGAAGAGGCAATCACTGATAAAACTATTCTTGTTTCCATTATGTATGCCAATAACGAAACAGGCGTTATCCAACCTATGAAAGAAATAGGGGAACTATGCGCTAAAAAAGGTGTTCTTTTTATGAGTGATGCCACACAAGCAGTTGGCAAGATTCCAGTTCATCCAAAGGAGTTAGGAATTCATCTAATGGCTTTTACAGGTCACAAAATGTACGGACCAAAAGGTGTGGGTGTATTATATGTAAACAGAAAGAACCCAAGAGTTAAGGTGACTGCTCAAATTGATGGTGGTGGACACGAAAGAGGCATGAGATCTGGGACATTAAACGTACCAGGGATTGTAGGAATGGGAAAAGCAGCTGAAATATCACAAAACGAAATGGCTGAAGAAGCAAAAAGATTATCAGCTTTAAGAGATAAACTCGAAAAAGGATTTGTTGACAATATTGAAGAAACTTATATAAATGGAGATGTCAATAACAGAATGCCTCATGTAACTAACATTTCTTTTAAACATGTGGAAGGAGAAGGTCTCATGATGACATTTAATCAAAATATTGGTGTATCTTCTGGATCAGCATGTACTTCTGCTTCATTAGAGCCATCATATGTATTAATTGCATTGGGTTTAGGAGATGATTTGGCTCATTCATCAATCAGATTTAGTTTGGGCAGATTTACTACAGAAGAAGACATTGATTTGGCAATTAAACAAGTTACTGCAGGTGTTCAACACATGAGAGATTTAAGTCCTATTTGGGAAATGTACAAAGAAGGCATTGATTTAGATGCTGTTGAGTGGTCAGAACACTAAAAAAAATGAACTCAAGTTTTATTAATTTTGTTAAGTAATAAAAACATATAAATGGCGTATTCAGAAAAATTATTAGAGCATTTCAAAAAACCTAAAAACGTAGGTACTTTAAACAAAGAATCTAAAAACGTTGGTACTGGTTTGGTAGGTGCACCAGAATGTGGTGATGTCATGAGACTTCAAATTGAAGTTGATGAAGAATCCAAGATTATAAAAGATGCTAAATTTAAGACTTTCGGTTGCGGTTCTGCAATCGCATCTTCTTCTTTAGCTACTGAATGGTTGAAAGGCAAATCAATTGATGAAGCGCTTGCCATTGACAATATGGCAATTGTTGAAGAATTAGCTCTTCCACCAGTAAAAATTCACTGCAGTGTTTTAGCAGAAGATGCTATTAAAAGCGCTATTTCTGATTACAAACAGAAAAACGAAGTTGAAGCCTAATGATTTTTGTAGCAGATAGCGCCAAAAATAAAATTTCAGAACTGATGACCTCATCTAGTTTAGATGAAGGTCATTTTGTTCGTGTTTCAGTAACATCAGGAGGCTGTTCAGGTTTGACCTATAATCTGGATTTTGACGATACTTCATTGCCTGATGACCAAGTATTCGAAGACAACGGAGTAAAAGTTGTCACAGACCTAAAAAGCTTTCTTTATTTGTGCAATACAACCTTGGAGTTTTCTGGTGGTCTGAATGGCAAGGGATTTTTCTTTAACAATCCTAACGCCTCAAGAACTTGTGGTTGCGGTGAAAGTTTTGCCGTTTAACTAAGTTCTAACCCCATAAATATATGTTTTTCAAATCCATTACTACCCTCTTTATAATAGTTGGTTTCATTTGCTGCAAATCTGACTCTAAAGAAAATAAAGCTGCAATTGAAGAAATTGCCTTTAATATCGATTCCTCTTATTTCGATTTCAAAAAAATAGATACCTTCCAAAATGTGACAATGCCACATTTAAAAAATTGGGAAGTTTCAACGGAATTCTCAAATGACAACCGCAAAATAAATGTTATCATGAGAAAAGATAGTTTGATGTATCTTAATATTTCAAACTTCACCGACAGATCAATTAATTCTTTTAGATTTTATAAAGAACAACATAAACTCAATAAATTAAATGGTGAACTCTTAGATATATCCGCTTATCTAAAAGATGGTAAAAAAGTAACACAATTAATGTTAAGAGATAATTCAGACATTAACTTTAAATTAATTGAAGATTTGAATGGAGTTTCAAAAGAAGTAGATATATTTACTAACGTTGATGCCTATGTTGAGGAAAATATAAAACTAATTGAATCAATTATTGGCGTGATAAATTTTATTTAACGACAAAATTAAATTATGAAAAACGTATTTAAATCTTTAATCTTATGCCTTTGCTTGGCATTCACTATGTCTTCTTGCTATACCAATACCCATGTAGTCGGTGATGGTGCTCAAACAGGTGTGACAGTTTCAAAAAAGCAATGGTATGCTCTTTGGGGATTAGTGCCAATTGGTAACGAACCTGATACTCAAGCAATGGCTGGAAAAGATGATTATACTATCACAACAACTCACTCATTTGTGGATATGTTAATTTCAGCTTTTACAAATATTGTAACGATAAATGTAAAAACTGTTCAGGTACAAAAATAATTCAAACAAAAGAGGCTCAAATTTGAGCCTCTTTTTTTATTTAAATTCTCCTTACACTTCCACCAGAATATTTTCCAACATCAATATCCTTTGTGCCTGGATCTCCTTTATAAGTGACAGAACCACCAGAACTCGCAGAAGCTTCTAACTCATCAGTAACCCACACAGAAGCAGAACCACCACTCGAAGCCTCAGCCTTAACATTTTTTGCTTGCAATTTCTTCCCATTAATTGACCCTCCGGAACTGGCTTCAGCATCTAAGTTTTTAGTCATTCCGCTTAATTTTATGCTCCCACCAGAACTTGCACTTGCATAAGTCTCACCGCTTTCAATTTCAATTTCGATACTGCCACCACTTGATGCATCTAAATCAACTTCACTATTTTTAACCATGTCATCTGAACCTACGTATGCCCCAGCACTTACATCAATTTCATTTACATCTAATCCTCCACTTAAAGCTACATGCGCTTTTCGATTTCCACTATTCCAATTAAACATCCCTTTTCTCCCAAATTTAACGTAAAGTGTATTTCCTTTAACTTCGGTTACTAAATCTTCCATTTCTCCTTTAATCACTTCGATTTCAGCTGATGGCTCACCGTCCAAAAGTTCCACAGAAATTCCTCCAGAAACTTTTAGTGATGTGAAATTATTAAGGCTTCTAGTTTCTTTCTGTTGTGCAGAAATAGTAATACTAAAAGCAAAACTTAGTAGTAAAATGTAAATGTTTTTCATGGATTTGGTTTTATTTTTTCAACAAAAACACATATTTCAATTTTGTATGTGCATGTATAAATATCATATCAAAATTAAAGAATAAAAGATTTATTGGATAAATGAGAGAATTTTATCTATAAATTTTGGCATTTCAGTTTTTATGTCAACTTCTTTTTACAATTACAAAGACGACAATTATATATTAGTATTCTTTTGATGAGGCAACTTTTTGATTAAATTTTGTACATTAATAGTAGAATCTTTTAATGAAAACAATACTTACATTCTTTTTATTATTCATTTCGACTTTTGTTATAAGTCAATGTGAGTGTACGGATTGTTCAATCTTCCTTCCCAGCCAACAAACTGTTGCTAGTCAATTAGACATTTCCGGGTCTACAAATAATACACTTGGTTCTGGGGGTCAATATGTTTGTCAAGTCTGCATAGAAATGAACCATGATGCTATAGATGAAATAGATATGATACTTATTGCACCAGATGGTTCTTCTGTTGACTTAATATTAAATACTGGGTTATCTTCTAGTCAAGATATGACATTCGAAATATGCTTCGTATCATGTGACCAAACAGCAAACCCAGATTCAGGATTTTCAGCGGTGTTTGATTCTAGTGAACCGTGGCAAAGTGGTCAAACATACGATGGCACATATTACCCATCCGATGGTTGCTTAGAAGATTTAACAGGAGATGTCAATGGTGAGTGGGAACTTGAGGTCACAGATCATGTTTTTTTAGATGATGGCACCTTATTTGACTGGTATCTTGTTTTTACTGATGATTCAGGAATCGGTTGTGCAAACGCAGGTGATTGTGATGTTGATGTTTCTTGCCTCGCAGAAGGTGGAGAGTTGGCAACCAGTCCGATTGAATTATGTGAAGGTGATCCAGGACTTAATATAGATATAGACCCAGAATTTCCGAACAATAACGAACCACCTACTGCAGATTTTGATTACTCCTGGGTTATTGTTAATGCTGATACTGATGTAATTGAAGATATTTCTTCAGACTCAGATCTCACGGGATATGAACCTGGCAATTATCTGCTGTGTGGCTTTTCATTTTTTATAAATGACGAACCTCTAATTCCAACACCTGACGGTTCGTTAACAGTTGATGATATTCAAGATGATATAGATGATGAGGTATATTGTGCTGACTTTTCAGATGATTGCGTAGAGATTTCAATTGATGAAATGTACTTGCCTCCAGATTTTGATGGTCCACTAGAAGTATGTGCAGATGAGGTTAATCAGTATACTATTTTAGATTATGATCCAGACATCGAATATCTTATAACTTTCACAGGATCCATAACTTTTTTTTCAGGTAGTGAAGATGTTTATGATATTGCTTGGAATGCAGGTCCTGCACAGATTTGTGTTATCATTGAATCAGCTTGTGGAGATGTCGAAACTTGTATTGATGTTGACATAATAAATAGTCCAACAGATTTAGAAATAATTGGTGATTTAGAACCTTGCCCTGGCGCAACAGAAAATTATACTTTTGAACCTGAAGCAGGTCCTGGCGAAAGTTATCAAGTCACGATTTCTTCAGGTACTATTATTTCCCAAACAGACAGTTCAGCAGAAATCCTTTGGCCTGAAGAAGAGGGAACACAAGAGATTTGCATTGAATTAATTGGAGGTACATGTGAAGGTGTTCCTTTCTGCGAAGATGTAGAAGTTGAATTAGATTTTGAACTTCCAGATGATTTGGGAACGCCTGATGAAATATGTGAAGATGATTCAGCAATCAGTCTGATAGAAGGAGACAACAGCGTCATTGAATACATCTGGACAGTTTCAAACCTAGATATTCTATCTGGTCAAGACACTGAAGAATTAGAATATATTGGAATGAATCCAGGCATGGCTACAGTTTGCCTAGAAATAATAACGGCATGCGGTAACCAAGGTCCTTTTTGTGAAGACCTTGAAGTTCTTGCAAACCCAGATCCAGAAATTCAGGAAATAGATCCAACATGTGATCTGACTTTAACATTAATTTCAACAGCAGACCCAGATAATGAAATTATATGGACTTTAGAAGATGGGCCAGGCAATGTTGACATAGATGAAACAGATGAACCAATAACAGATGTTACCTTTGATGAACCAGGAATATATCAATTCCAAATTGATGAATCAAATGGCTTATGTTCAGAATCAGATCAAATTATCGTTGAGATTCTCGATGACCTATTTATTTCTGAGCCAATCTTCGAATGCAATTTAAATAATCAATACACGGTAACATTTATAATTTCTAATGGTATTCTCCCCTATTTTGTAAATGGAACAGAAATAAGTGGCGATACATATACTTCTGATTTTATTGACTCTGAGGAAAGCTTTGAATTTGAAGTTTCAGATTTTTTAGGTTGTGCCAATACCATTGAAGATGAATTCACTTGTCCTTGCGTGAGTGATGCTGGAACAATGAATCAAGAAATAATCAGTATTTGTATTGCAGATGAATCTTTCGTTGAAGCAGAATGGGAAAATGATGGAATTCTTGATGGCAATGATCTCGGACTTTTTTATTTACATGATGGAGAAGATGATGAACTTGAAAACATTTTCGCAATTAATGAAATTGGTGAATTTGAATACGATATCTCTTTTCCGTTAAATACCATCTTATTTATCAGCTACGTCGTAGGAAATCAAGATGGAAGTATCATTGACCTTGATGATGAGTGTTTATCTGTTTCTGTCGGTCAACCAGTTATCTTTTTTGGGATTCCAGAAATTGATATTGATGCCCAAAATAAAACCTGTGAAAATAACATCACGATCTCTGGAACATATGACGAAGATCTTTTAGATATAAAATTTCGACAAATTGCTGGACCAGGCATCTCTACTTTTTCAGACAATGCAGGTTTACCAAATTCTATAACGGTAAGCGAACAAGGTATTTACGAATATGAGTTAGAAATAGAAAATGAAGCCTGTTCAAGTTCTCAACTTTTCCAAGTGGAATTTGCCATACCTCCTATCATTTCCAACATTATGGAAGAATGTACACCCACAGTAGACAATTATACGGTCAGCTTTACAATTGAAGGTGGCGTTCCACCTTTCATAATTAATTCTTTAGACACGCTTAATGGAAACATTTATGAATCAGAATTAATTCCTACTGGAACGCCATACAATATTATAATAACAGATGCAGATGGATGCATATCTAATTCAGTCACTGGCATAAAACTATGTGATTGTATAAGCAGTTCAGGTTTTCTAGACAACATTCAAATTTCTGCATGTATCTCTGAAGACTCAATAATTATTGATTCCGTTGTCAACAATATGCTAGATTCAGATGACATCGGTCGCTATTATATTCATTCAAATCCTAGTGATGTCTTAGGATCTGTTGTGCAAATCAATGAATCCAATGTTATAAATCACATTCCCAGCATCTTTTTAGATTCCGTTTATTATGTTGCTTATTTAGTTGGCAACAACATCAATGATTCTATAGATGTTACCGATCCATGTTTTGATATCTCAAATAGTCAACCATTTATATTCTATTCTATTCCAAATGTTGATGCTGGAACCGATCAATCGTTGTGCGAAAATCAATTGAATCTCGCTGCCTCACCAGAAAACGGAAATTGGACAGTCCTCAGTTCACCAGTAAATGCAAACTTCAGTTTTGAAGATATCAATGATCCTGCTTCATTATTTGATTTTAGCTTATCAGGGGATTATGCATTGCAATGGGAAACTTCCAATGGCTCATGTATAAATCAAGACACTGTTGTTATTACAAAAAATATCGATCCTATTATTACAAATATATCTACGAGTTGCAGTGACGATTTACTTACTTATGACTTAATGTTTAATATAGAAAACACAGAATCAGAAGTCACAGTAAATGGAAATACAGTTATGTCTGGATTTCAAAATGGAGATCTTTGGATTGAAGAAAACATTGATGCTTCTGCAATTACTGAGTTTGAAATAATAAACCACCTTGGCTGTTCATATAATTTTACTTCTGGACCAATTTTATGTGAATGTAATTCTACTGCAGGTACAACAAATGGCATTGAACAAAATTTATGCGCTTTTGATTCTGTTGATATCAATATTTCTAATCTTGATTTCTATGTTGACCAAGGGGATACTTTAGCATACATTTTACATGATGGTGATGAAAATAATATTGGAAATGTTCTGGCTATCTCATTTGGCGCACCGATAGCTTTTGACAGTTCATTTGATTATGATACTCCTTATTACTTAAGTTTGGTTATTGCGAATATTGTAAATGGCACGATTGACTTAGATGATGTTTGTTTACAATTTACTAACGGACTGCCAGTTACATTCACTGAAGATATTTCTGTCAGTATAAATGACCAACTTAACGGATGTATAGGTGATTCAGTTGAATTTGAAATTTCATCTAACATATATCCTGTTACTTTGTCTTTTTCGAGTAACTTGGGTAACCAAATTTCTCAAACATTTGATGGCACTGCTAACATAGTTACTGTTGAAGTCGTTTCAGATTCAGAGGTTTGGAATATAGAACAAATTGATAATGTTTGTGCAAACTTACCAATGGGATCAGTTGAAGTAATTGGCCAATCTCCAACTACTTTTGTAATGCTAACAGATTTTGAGATCTGTAATAATCCCGATTTCGGATCAAACATAATTATAGAAGATCTGTTTGTTGGTGACATACCCAATGGTGAGTGGATATTTGACGATCTGATTTTAAATAACAATCAATTTGAATTTGAAACATTACCACCGGGCGATTACATGGCAACCTATTCAAACATTGGATTTGATGATTTATGCGAAGGAATGTCTCAAGATATAACCTTTACAGTGATAGAATGTAATTGTGCGGCATTCAACAATCCAGATCTATCACTTTGTAATTCTAGCGATAATATCAACTTGTCCTCCTTAGATGAACAAGGTTTATTTGGAACATGGCAAGTAAATAACATTAATAATTTAGCATCACCTCCTGAGATCATAAATGATGAGATAGATTTAACTTTGGCTTCTGAAGGTGAATACGAAATCATATTTATAATTGCTGACGCTAACTATCCAGACAATTGTGATCAATTTGATAGCTTCTTATTATTTATTGAAGATTCAAAATCCAGTGGGAACCAAGTTCAAATTCCAAGATATTGCCAAGGTGAGGATATCGAAATAAATTTATTTGATACCATAGAAAATGAAGATGAAGGTGGACAGTGGTTTTTTGAAGGATTATTATCAACAGAAGTTGTAAATGTCCAAACACTCAATGTTGGAGAAAACATTTTTTCTTATATTTTCGATGACACTTCACTTTGTGCTGGAGACAGTGAAGAAGTTATTATCCAAATTGATCCAAACCCAGAATTTGAGATTGTCTCTTCCAATGTTTTGTGTTTTGGATATGACGATGGAGAATTGAGTATCACCATTACTGATGGTCAGGAAGAAGAATATAAATGTTTCATAAATGAGGTATTACAAGAAAGTGGAAAAACAATTACAAATCTTGAGCCAGGCATATATGAAATCAAAGTCAACAGAGGACTATGTTCAAGTGAAATTATTATTGTTGAAATAACAGAACCCCCAGCTGTTACCGTTGAGCTTGGAGATGACAAAGAAATTGAAGTAAACGAAGAAGTTGTCATTCAAGCAATCCTAAATATTGTTGAATCTGACGTGGCTTCAATAACTTGGACTGACCTAAGTGGCATTTTAAATATTTCAACGTTGGAACTGAGAAGTATTTTTGAAAATGATAATGCTATATCAATAGAAATAATAGACGAGAATGGTTGTGTCGCATTTGATCAAATTAATATCAGGGTTAAGGAACCAGAACCTGAGATCGTAAAAATATATATTCCAAATATCTTTACTCTGAACGCCCTCGATTCGAATAATAAATTCAGATTATTTAATACCTCACAAGTTGAAATGATAAAAAGCTTTCGCATTTTTGACAGATGGGGAAATATGGTTCATGAATTAGAAAACATATCACCAGATTCGGAAGAGGCTTCTTGGGATGGATACTTCAATGACAAGCCTGCTATCCAAGGTGTATATGTTTACATTATTGAGTTAACCTACCTAGATGCCAGTTCAGAAATATTCGCAGGTGATATTACTTTAATAAGATAACGTTAAGGAATATACGCTTTTAAAAATCTTGAAAAGGAATCAACATTTTCAATCATTGGATAATGTCCAGTCTTTTCAATAGTTACCTTCGTTGAATGTTTAATTTTTTGTTCTAAAACATCTGCCATTGCGATCACCGCTACTGGATCATCTTCTGCCCAAAGAATTAAAACTTCTTTTTCAGTTTCTTCCAAGGCGCCAATCCACCTGTCATAATGTTGAAATCGCTGATCAATATATTTGGTAATTTGAGGCAAGACTTTGCGTCCATTATTATGCAGAATTAATTGCCACAGAATTTTAAAATCTGGGAGATTGGCTTTTGATTTATCGTACCAGATGTTTTTCATGTTCCTTACAAATGTCCTTTCACTTGCCAATCGTGCAACCAGAGGTCCAAGTAGATTATGTTTAAGCATCTTTTGAATGGGCCTTAATTTTGACATGTCAATTAACATACTGCCATTACACAAAATGTACTTAATAATTTTAAAATTTAATGCCTTTGCATTTTCCCTATACATTATTTCAGTGGCAATAGAAGTACCATAGTTATGAGCAAATAAATAAAAGGATTCTAAGTTTAATATTTGATAAAGTGCAAGCGCAATGTCTGCTTGAAACTTCAGTTTATATTCATTATTCAGCGGCTTAGCAGATAAGCCAAAACCCAAGTGGTCATGAATAATAATTCTATGTTCTGGAAATTTATCTAGGACATCTTTATAATCAAAACTACAAGTTGGATATCCATGTAAAAAACAAAGTGTGTTTTGAGCAGATGGGTTGTGGTCAATATACCAAATATCAAATCCTAATATATTGATATACTGACCATCAGATTCCCATGCTTTTATTACATCAGAAAAGGACAATGTTAGTTATTTATAATAAGTGGCAAACCATCTTTACCACCTCCGACAATAACTATTTTTGAGTTTTCAGATTTAGCAAGTTCCAATGTAGCTTCTATGCCTTTATCTTTTAATATATTGGCAGATAAACTCGCACTTAAAATTTTATTTGCATCTGCTTTTGCCTGTGCTTCAATAATTTTTCTTTCTGCTTCCTTTCTTTCTCTGTCTAACTTAAATTCATATTGAAATGCCATTTGCTCTTCCTTTAATTTCATTTCAATTGCATCTCTTAGAGTCGGAGGTAAAACGACAGATTTAATAAGCACCGCATCTAACAGAATGAATTTTTCTCCAACAGCATTTTTCGTTTGTTCAAAAATCTCATCCTGAATGGTTTCTCTTTTCGTTGAGTAAAGTTCTTCAGGAAGATACTTACCGATGACTTCCCTTACTGCTGACTTAATTTCAGGTAAGATAATTCTGCTCAAATAATCTATTCCGATCTGATCGTGAAGGTATCCGATTTTAGCTTGAATAGGTGAATATCTGAATGACAGTTTCACTTTAATATTCAATCCATTCTTTGAAAGAACGTCCATATCTTCTTCGCCTTCTTTTGTTCTTACATCATATACGATAAGATCATTCCAAGGTGCTATTATCTGGAAGCCTTGATTATACACTTTATCTTTTTGCATTCCACCACTGAATCGCTTAAACATCACGCCTTTGTGACCGGCCGGAATAGTTATAAACGTTGTTTTGGTTAGTAATAAAAATATGAATAGAAAAATTGCAAACACTGTTGCCAATCTAATCAATTTTGCTTGAGGAATTTCTACATTATTTCTTCCTGATGCCATTTCGATTTATTTTAATTATTAAAAAATATTCAATTGTATAATATAAACAAAGAAGTAGGTAAAATGATTTAGATCTCTAGTTTTTCTTGGACTACTTGCACAATTTTATCTATAGATAGTTCTCTCATGCACTTAAAATGGCCTTTGGGGCAAGAATGACGACCTTGCTTAGTACATGGTCTGCAATTTAATGATTCATTTTGGATGATAGCAGATCTATTTTGATCATCATTCGAATAGGGCGAATAACCTAAGACAGGGTGCGTGCTTCCAAAAACAGCAACAATCTTTTTATCCATAGCTGCACTTATGTGCATCATGCCTGTGTCACCGGTTAAAACAAGATCACTTTTTTCAATAACTCTTGCAGAATCATTAATGCTCAGTTGTCCTACAAGATTAGTGAGTGGCTTTGTCACTTGATTTTCGATTGTCTTTCCTAATTCAACATCATCAGGACCGCCAATCAAAACAAACTTAGAATCAATTTGATCAATTACATTAATCAGTTTCTCTACTGGAATAGTCTTAGTTTTAAAAGCTGTTCCCACTACCACCGCCACGAAAGCTTCTGGAAGTTTTTTTAAGTCGCTACTATTAAGTTCATTGCTAAAATGAAAAGATACTTTTGGCTTTTCAATCGTTTTTATGATTGGAGAAATAACTTTTAAAAACCTATCAACAATATGGCCTTCACTTTTTGACTTGATGCCCAACTTAGTCATTAACCAATACTTAATTCTTGGCTTATAAAAAGTATATTTTTTTACTTTCAATGCTGAAGCCACTTTCTTAGACCTAAAATTGTTATGCAAATCAATGACAAAGTTGAAATTCTGTTTTTTTAAATCTTTTACAACAGCTGACAAATTATCATCCAAAGTCCAAACTTTTTTGACTTTTGGGTTGGGAATTAAAATAGATGAAAACACTTCTTTAACCAAGTAATGTATTTCAAAGTCATTATCATATAATGCATCGATAACCGGTGTTGTTAACACCAGATCACCAATTGAATTAAATCGTATGATAAGGACTTTTTTCTTCATAATAATAAAAAAGGTTTGCCCAGAATGCCAGGCAAACCTTTACCTATATTTTTAATAGATTATCCTTTTATAAATTGCTGAGAAACCATTTTATCTGAATCTCTAATCGTCAATAAGTATTTGCCTGAACTTAAGTCATTGACATCTAATTTGTAATTCCTTAAATCGTTTGCATTTACAATTTTGGAAATAACTTTTTGACCAGTCAGATTTGTAATGTCCAAACTAACTTCTCCTTCAAATTGATTTTGATCTAATTCAATATTCAATTCTTCCATTGCTGGATTCGGAAATGCATTTAGAATATATTCCGCATCAAGTAATTCTTCTACATCAGATAACAATCGATCACCAGTACTGAATAAAACACCTCTTTTTCTTCCTTGGGAAACGATCCCATCAGAATTTGATTCGGCACTAATTTTATCTGTGTTTAAAACCAAGCCACCAATATCTGTGTATCCAAGAAGCTCAAGATCATATATTAATACTTGATCATCTTTGCTATAATTAGGAAAACCAAGACCAGTATTAGGGAAAATTTGATTTTGATCTCTTGATTCCAAGTTAACACCGTACATAGAATTTTCAAATCCTTCTCTCACGTCAAACGCAATAATAAAAGGTGAGTTCTTTGAGTAAGTAGGATTAAAAACTTGTACATCTGGTGGCAATGAACCAAACAATTTATCAATATTTCCTTCAGCCCAACTATTTGTGTTGTTATTCCAAAACTCTAAAAATCCAATATCGAAAAACCCAATAACACCAGAATTTGTACTGGATATTTCGTTGTAAGCATCGTACATCAAAGAGGTTCCTGTTGCATCGAATTCCATTGCATCAGCATATTGGACATCCGACGTATTAACGCCATCGCTTGAGGAAGTAGGATTATATAAAGGAAACTCTTTGACTTCCTGATTTAGCAAATCAAAAATAAAAATTCGAGGTATCGCTTGATCATCCACTGCAGCAATAAATCTCCCATCTTTAGAGATGGCCACATTGTCCCATTCTGGACTATCTGAAATTTGAAATTGTTGTCCCGATACAGGGTCAGCATTCCAATCAATTTCTATTGCATAAATATGATGATCAGCTCCCACAAATAAAATCAATGATCCATTATCTGCTACACTTGGTTTTGTAAACTCAAGCATATCCGTTGTTGTCAAAGGATCAAAAAATGGATTCAACTCTGGAATCGTTTTTATGTATAAATTTGACAAATCAGCATCCGCTTCAAGCAAGTAATCATCCCCTGGGTTTTCTTCAAAATCTTGTTCAAAATCTCCTTCGTTTTCACCTACAATACCTACCTGGTCAAAAGCTATCCTTGCTGCAGCTACCTCATTAGTACCATATAAATCTTGAGCAGATTTTACGACTGCAAACCTCAATTCTGAAAATCCTGAAGATGAGGTCAAATAAGTCGTTAATGCTCTGTAAAATATTCTTTCAGCTTTTTCTTTTCCTACACCTGCACTTGTTGCAAATCTGTAGAAAGCATTATTTGGTATTCCACTGTTAATGTGGACACCACCATTGTCTTGGGGCCCAGTAAACCTTTCGTTATAATGGCTTGGCTGCCATCCTCTTCCAAAGTCACCTGTAGCAGCTCCATTATGAGGATCCGAAAGGTCTCTTAATGCACCAGATGGAAAGGCTGAAGATTTCACAACATCTTCACCCATTTGCCAATCATCTCGGTCAATCATTGCACCGAAAATATCAGCAAACGACTCATTCATTGCACCAGACTCATTTCTATACTCTAGGTTTGCCGTATTCTGCACAACTCCGTGAGACATTTCATGACCAGCAACATCAAGTGCGCGACCTAATGAATTAAACGCATTGTCGCCATTACCGTAATAAATTCCAATTCCATTCCAAAAGGCATTGCCCATAGAATTTCCAAATTCATCAGCTACATTTACAAACGAGTGAATTGTCTGTCCTTCACCTGTTAGAGATTGCGAAATTGACTCTCTTTGAAAAGTATTATTAAAATACTCATAAGCTTGTCCAGCATTAAAATGAGCAGAAACACCTTCACGTGAACTACCAAATGAATTGTTATTAGAAGTCACATGAGAGTATTGAGCATTATTATTCGCAGGAGAAGTGTTGTTTAAATCAATCGTCCAAATAGCACCTGCTGGCGAATCGGGTAAATTAGATTGACTTCCATTATACATCCCTCTAGATGCATCGATCAAAAAGAAAACATTATTAAATGCATAAGTATTAATCAATCGAGAGCTTCCTAATAAATCAGTAGCATTTGTTTGGGAAGGACCGTTTGGTGGCAACACTTTTTCTTCAATTGCTTTCACAGCTTTATGATTTTTACCATGAGCATGGTTGCAATTTTTATGACTTTCTGATTTCATACCATGGTGAAAGTTACAAATCGTTGAAAAGTGATCAACAATTTCACCGTTATATCCGCTTACAAAGTATTCGTAATGTTCTGCTAAATTTGGATATACCTTTACATGGTAAACCAAATCATACATCCCATCTTCATTTTTATAATATACCAACTCACTTTGCCATTGATCCACATCTAACTTAAGATCAATGCCCTGCATAACATTCCAATCTTCCTTGAAATTTTTAAGATTACTTTTTACAAAATCTTGAGCCTCTTCTTTCGAAATAAGATCAGCCTTCTTATTTATAAATCTATCACTGTTTACATAAAATCCATTTTGCTCAATGATATTTCCATTTTTGCCATGAAGAATGACTTCTCCTGCATATACCTTAACGCCATTATGATGTTGATTGAGTTTAATGTGCGTCGTTTCCAATTTATCAGTCCACTCATTTGTCTGATAAAAAGTAGTTGTGTTTCTATCCAAATTTAGAACATCATAGGCTTCAGTTAACCAAAGTTGCGCTTTAGCTTTCCATGAGGATGCTTTAGATTGATTTACAAAACCGGTTAACCAAGTTATATTGCCCTCTTTTCCTGTGCTTCTAATTTTAAATTGTGATTCTTGTAATCCTTCAAAATCTAAATTTGAATATAGGCTATAGTTCACAGATGATCTTGGACTTTCAAAGTTTCTAGATTTCAATAAATCAAAATTAATTTTTGGAGTAGCCTTTTCGTTGCTCGGCTCAATTTTGCTTTTCTTTTTACCAACTTGAGAAAAAGCTGATGTTATCAAAAGCATTGTACAAATTGTCAAAGTTATTTTACGCATATTGGATAATTTAAAATGTATTTCTATTTATTTGAAAGCACTCTTTGCTTCGTTAAATTCTTAAGATTTTCAAATAGGATTTTTAATTCGTTGGGCATAGTTTGGCGATTAGCACCCCACTGCAATTTATTCTTCTTTTCACCATCTTTCACAATGATGTAAAAATATTGGTTGCCTGGGTCATCAAGTTCAATTGCCTCAATTCCTAAATCCCTCGAAATATTAAATATTTGCTTGCTCTGATTTTTATCTAATGGCTTTAATTCGTCAACAAATCCTTCTTGGTTGGTTCCTGCGAATAGTTGTCCATTTTCTAAAAGTGTAAATTCGTTCACTTGGCCAGTAAATCCACCTCCTTGACCAAATATTAATTGGACACCTTCAAAATTATACGGCGTGAACTGTGTTGATTTACAAGAACCCAACAGGGTAAACAACACAAAAGCAATGAAAGGTAATTTCATATATTAATCTAGTTTGTATAAAAGGGATTGAATTAGAACGCAAAATACAAAATTCAGGAGGAGTTGACTTATTTCTGATTTCAAAATAAGGGCAATAAATGATCACTTGCAAGTCTTAATGAATTGTTAAAACGTTAAAGGCATAAACTAAAGGCACGATATTTTCATTCTTATATTGTATAAATTCCCTAAATCGCCCATTTCCGACTTTAAAAACTTAAGAATTATATCTATTTTTAAGCTTATTATTGGTAAACAATTATATAATTGATAAAATTTAAATGATGAAACAAGTATTATTACTTTTTGCTTTTGTGTTGACTTCAGGTCTTGTTACAGCACAAGATGCCAGTGCAAAGAAATCTTGCGCGAAAACATGTGCTAAAACATGTACTAAATCTAAAACAGCTTCAGTTGATGCATCTGAAACTAAAGTAGCTTCAGCAATGTCTGCTGCTGACTTGGTTGCTGATAAAGACGAAAACATTGAAAAAAGAGTTTGCGATATCACTGGTAGCGTAGCTTACTTCCAAAAAGCAGTATGTGCTAAAAGTGGAAGCGTTAAAATGACAGAAGTTCAATTTGATGAAAATTCTAATTCTTTTGTAAATGTATCTCCGAGAGATGTAATGTCTGCGGAAAAAGAAGCTAAAGTTGTAAAAGCTTCAGAAACAACTACAAAAAGTGCAAAAAAAGCTTGTTGTGCAAGTAAAAAAGCATCTTGTAAAAAGAAAGAAGGAGCTTAATTTCTCCTTTTAAATTATAAAATTTAAGGCCTGTTCTTTATTGAGCAGGCTTTTTTTATGCCCTAGAATTAAAATATCGGAGATTTTCAAAGTAAAATGAGGGTAAAATACCTAACATTCGATAATTATATATTTTTTTTTAATATATATAATACTTTGACTTATTTTTGCTTAGCTTCACAATTTAATTTATCATCATGGGCTCGAAAAAGAAAAGAAAGGAAGAAAAGCGTAAACTAAAAAAAGCGCTGGCTCAAAAGCAGTTAGTAAAAAAGGAAAAGGAAAAAGACAGAGGAAAAAACCTTTTAACCATACTTGTAATATTAGTTTTTACTTTCGCCGCATTCTCACCAAGTTTAAACAATGGATATGTTAATTGGGATGATGATAAAAATTTCGCTGAAAACGAGCATATAACAACCCTCACTAAGGACAACTTTTGGAAAAATACTAAATTAATATTTACTACTGATGTTATAGGTGGATACAACCCCCTTACTATTTGGACATTTCTTTTAGAGCACAAAATATTTGGACTCGACAAGCCATTTTATTGGCACCTTAACAATATTCTTCTCCATCTTGTCTGTACTTTCTTTGTGTTTTGGATAGGACTTCGTCTTGGTCTTGGATATCTAGGAGCAGTGTTTTTAGCATTACTCTTCGGGGTTCATCCTATGAGAGTAGAATCAGTAGCATGGGTAACAGAAAGAAAAGACGTTTTATATGGTTCATTTTATTTAGCAGCCCTATTTTATTATATCAAAGGCAAACAGGATGGTTTTAAAAAGAAATACATAGCCATAATTGCTATCTGTTTTATTTTGTCATTATTCTCAAAAATCCAAGCCGTCATTTTACCTATTTCTATGATCTTAGTTGATTACTATTTAAGTAAAGAAAAGATTTTTAAGATAAAGCAGATATTGACTAAAGCTCCATATTTATTGGCATCTTTTGCATTCGGTGTTTATGGGATCCTAATGCTTAAAGACGAAGGGTCAACCGAACAAGTTTATAGTGGAATATCAAGGATTTTTATTGGAGCATACACATTGATAGTTTATTATGTAAAGGCTATTATCCCTTATGAGCTTTCGCCACTTTATCCTTATCCATCTTCATTGGATTGGCGTTTTCCTGTCTCTAGTATTTCTTTCATTATTACAGGCGGATTATTATTCTATGCATATAAAAAGAAAAAACATGTTTTATTTTTTGGTCTTGGATTTTTTATAGCTAATGTCATTTTATTGTTACAAATATTTGGAGCGGGTCAAGGATTTTTAGCTGACAGATTTACTTACATTTCGTATATCGGATTATTCTTTTTAATGGCATTTGGTATTGAGCACATTATAAAAAAGAAAGCAAGTCTTAAACCCATTGTCTTAGGTTTATCAGGATTGGTTATATTCATTTATTCTTACATGACTTTTCAACAAAATAAGATATGGAAAGACAGTGGCACTTTATGGACACATGTCTTGAAGTATTATGATCACTCTACCCTTCCATGGGGAAATAGGGCAAATTTCTATAGAGACAATGGTATGACAGCTCAAGCCCTTCATGATTACAGTCAAGTTATCAGACTAAACCCTAAGGCATCAGAACCATACAATTCTAGAGCTAGATTGTATTTCAATTTTTCTCAAAGAGACTCCTTATTGAAGGCACTATTTAATTATAACAAAGCCATTGAGCTCAAACAAGATGTTGAGTATATTGTAAACAGAGGCGCAACTTATGCAAAGCTTGGTGATTTAAATAAAGCCTTGGAAAATTTAAATCAAGCAGAACAAATTGATCCTACATTTTCAAATATCTATCTGAACAAATCAGTGATTTACAATAATTTAAATGATCCACAAAATGCCTTGGTCAACATAAATAAGTATATCAATTTAAAACAATACAATGCTGATATGTGGTACGAAAAAGGAAGGTTGCATTATATATTAGGACAGCCGCAAGAAGGCTTAAAAGCCTGTAATAGAGCTATAAGCATTAGACAAGATAAAGGAGTATATTACTTCGAACGAGCTAAAATAAATTATTCCTTGAAGAATATAGCTCAAGCAAAAGCCGATATGCAAAATTCAGCAAGACTTGGCTATCAGGGAGATGCTAATATTAGAAACACTATTTTAAACTCAAATTAAATCCGTGAAACTTTCTATAATCATACCAGCTTATAACGAAGAAAATACGCTTGAAAAAATCATTCAATGTTTAAATGATATCACATTAATTAATAACATTGAAAAAGAATTGATCATTGTTAATGATTGTTCAACGGACGGAACGTCAGATATTGCAAAAAGGTTAGCATCAAGTCAAGATAACATCAGCTATTTTGAACATGAAAAAAATAAAGGTAAAGGAGCTGCCATTCATACAGGCATAAAACAAGCAACTGGTGATTACCTCATAATTCAAGATGCAGACTTAGAGTATGATCCTCGAGAATTTAATTTGTTATTACGACCAATTGAAGAAGGATTTGCTGATGTCGTTTATGGAAGCAGATTCCTTGGTGGCAAACCTCACAGAATTCTTTTCTATTGGCATACATTGGGAAATAAGTTTTTAACTGGACTATCTAATATGTTTTCAAATCTTAATTTGACAGATATGGAAACATGTTACAAGTTGTTTAAAACCCCGATTATTCAATCATTAACATTGAAAGAAAAGAGATTTGGCTTCGAACCAGAAGTTACAGCCAAGATTGCCAAAAAGAAAGATGTGCGCATTTATGAAGTTGGAATCTCTTATTACGGACGAACCTATGAAGAAGGAAAGAAAATCAATTGGAAAGATGGCGTTAGCGCACTTTACTGCATTGTTAAATATAATATTTTTAGTCGATGAGTAATGCTAAATTTATATTTCCTGACCTTGATGAAATAGGTATTGATACTTTAGATGCCATTTCATTCGCTCCGAGGTTTAATGAGTATATGTTTAAAACCATTGAACAATATTGCAGCGGAAATATTTTGGAAATTGGGTCTGGTATAGGTAATATTTCAAAGCACTTTATTGACAAAAAAGCCAGTATTAGTTTAACAGATATCCGTGATAATTATGTTGATATATTAAAAGAAAATTACGGGAATCAAACCAAAGAAATTTTCAACCTCGACATTACAGATCCTGACTTTGATAAAAAGTATGCTGACAAATTTGAAAATTATGACACCATTTTCGCACTCAATGTAGTAGAACATATTAAGGACGATAATTTGGCAATCGTCAATTGTAAAAAGTTATTAAAGAATGGTGGACAATTAGTGATTTTAGTTCCAGCATATCAATGGATGTACAATTCATTTGATACTGCATTAGAACATTACCGACGATATACTAAAAAACGTTTGAATGGATTACTTTCTAAGCATTTAAACATTATCCATCATCAGTACTTTAATGTATTTGGCATGGCAGGTTGGTTTGTTTCGGGAAAGATTCTAAGAAAGAAAACAATTCCTAGAAATCAAATGGAATTATACGACAAACTGATTTGGATTTCAAAAACATTAGATAAAATCGTCTTCAATAAAATTGGTTTGAGTGTTATAAGCGTTGGTAAAAAATCTTAAGCTATAAGGATCAGTCCTATACCTATCAATGCTGGAACAGCTTGTATATAAAGTATTTTCTTTGATGCTGTCATTGCACCATATACACCAGCCACGAAAACACAACCAAGAAAAAATAATGAAACATTGCGACTCCATTCAGGATTAGAAATGATTAATGACCAAATCAACCCTGCAGCGAGAAAACCATTATATAAACCTTGATTAGCAGCCATTGCTTTTGTGGGTGCAAATAAATCCTTTGGAAAATGCCTGAATACCTTTGGCCCTTTCGTTTCCCATGCAAACATTTCAAACCAAAGAATATAAATATGAAAAAAGGCAATTAATCCTATAACAATTTTAATGAGTAAGTCCATAGTTTATGTTTATGTATCAATATACTCATTCTTATTTTATCCTAAGAAAAGTAAATTAAAAAAAGCCCCTGAATAAATTCAGAGGCTTAGAATAAAATAAGGTTTGGTTGTTTATTTTATAACTACCATATGTTTGGTAGCCGTATTATCTTCTGTTTCTAGTTTATAATAAACCATACCCGCAGCACCCAAATCTTCTCTTGTCACTTTTACACTATTATATCCTGCAGCATAATTAGCCTTTACAACTTTCAATACTTTACCAGTTACATCAAATAAACTCAATGTCGCTGATCCACCTTGTGGCATCTCAAAACTGATCATTGTGTATTCTGTGAATGGGTTTGGCTCATTCTGATAAAGAACAAATTCTCCCTTCGTATTGTCTCTCAAGTCGATGTCTACAACTTCTAAGTTACTGCCGACATATGCTTCTGCTTGTGTCACTTCACTGCCCATTGATAACATCTCACTCAATTGTCCTGATGTCGTTGCCTTCATTACAAATGTTACTAAGTTTCCAGCATCAATCGCTTGGTTCTCATTGTAACTCATTGTTAATCTGTTGGCAAATACACCTAC
>JABDKX010000087.1 GCA_013001975.1 Saprospiraceae bacterium
GCAGCAAATAAAAAAGAATGAATAATGATTTCAAGCTTACGTTGTGGATCATTAACATTCATTGTATTCTTGGATATGAGATAGCTTACCCATTCCCAATACCAGTTGACAAGAAATAAAAGAAGCAAATGTTTATTTTCGAAATATCTATAGATTGAGGTTTCTGTTGATTGGATTTTTTGTGCTAATTTCTTGAACGTAAATGCTTCGAATCCAAATTGATCAATCATATCAACGCTGTTCCTGAGAATCCTTTTCCCAAGCTTTGAATCTTGTGGTTCTTTGAGATATAGGCCCTCATTTAGTGATATTTTTATTTCTACACCCATTTTCTTAATCTTTCACAACAGAAAAAACGCCCAATTTTAAACCTTTTAGCTTTGATTTTGTAAAAGTACGGAAGTTTAACAACTTATTTAGATAGTAATACTACCAAAATAGAAAGTATTATTCTATTTTTGTCACCGAATTGAAAAATCATTAAAAATTAAAACAATTATGAAGAGTTTATTTTCAACTTTAAGGCATGATATTCCATCGAGTATTGTTGTGTTTTTTGTTGCCCTGCCACTTTGTTTAGGTATTGCATTAGCTAGTGGGGCACCTCTTTTTTCTGGTTTAATAGCTGGAATAATTGGAGGAATAGTCGTTGGTAGTCTGAGTGGTTCAAATATAGGCGTAAGTGGACCTGCTGCAGGTTTGGCTGCTATCGTCTTAACAGCCATTGGGACTTTAGGTGGATTTGAAAATTTCCTTTTAGCTGTCGTTTTAGGTGGAATTATTCAAATCATATTTGGTGTTTTAAGAGCTGGAATTATTGGATATTATTTTCCATCTTCAGTCATCAAAGGCATGCTAACGGGTATTGGTATCATTATTATTCTTAAGCAGATTCCTCACTTTTTTGGGTATGATGCAGACCCTGAAGGTGATTTTGCTTTTTTACAAGTAGATGGCGAAACCACTTTTTCAGAGATTTTTAAAACCATAGATTATATTCAGCCAGGTTCAGCGCTGATTGGTTTTATCGGATTGGCAATATTAATTCTATGGGAAAAAGTACTCTCAAAAAAAGGAAAAATATTTCAGTTGGTTCAAGGACCTTTAGTGGCGGTAGTTTTAGGTATTGTATTTTATATACTAACAAAATCAAATCCTTCTTTATCTATTGACGCATCACATTTGGTAAGTGTACCCGTTCCTGAAGATGCATCTTCATTTCTAAACCAATTTAGTATGCCAAATTTTGGAGCGATTACGAATCCACAGATTTGGGTAGTGGCTTTCACATTGGCATTAGTGGCCAGTTTGGAAACGTTGTTATGTGTTGAAGCAACAGATAAGTTAGATCCTCGTAAAAATGTGACGCCTACCAATAGAGAATTATTAGCTCAGGGTACAGGTAATATCATTTCAGGAATGATTGGAGGGTTGCCTATAACACAAGTGATTGTCCGAAGTTCAGCAAACATTCAATCAGGAGGACGCAGTAAAATGTCTGCCATCATTCATGGATTTTTACTGCTAATATCTGTGATGATAATTCCGAAATTATTAAATATGATTCCATTGTCTGTTTTAGCTGCGGTATTATTAGTTGTTGGTTACAAATTGGCAAAGCCAGCTTTATTTAAAAAGATGTATGATTTGGGTTGGAATCAATTTCTGCCATTTACAATTACAGTATTAGGAATAATTTTTATCGATTTATTATATGGTATCGGTCTTGGTTTGGCTGTAGGAGTGGTTGTTGTTTTAATAAGGAGTTATCAGAATTCTCACTTCTTAAACAAAGAACATGGTGAAGAAGGAAAATTAAAAATTACTTTAGCTGAAGAAGTTACTTTCTTTAATAAAGGAGCCATACTTAAGGAATTGGATCAAATACCTCCTAATTCTTATTTGGAATTTGATGTAAGGAAAACAAGATTCCTGGATTACGATATCATTGAAATTTTAGAAGATTTTGCATTTAAAGCCAAAGAGAGAAATATTACTATTAAATTAATTTCAGAAAGAGGAATCGTAGAAAATCCTCCGAGTTATATTGAATTTTTTAAATTGCGACCGAAAAGAGCATAATTTTATTAATTAGAATATATAAATACACTAAAATATGAAAGCACACACTAAAGAAACACAAGCAGCAATGACGCCTCAAACGGCAATTCAGGAATTGAAAGATGGTAACAAAAGGTTTCAAGAAAACTTAAAAGCAGATAGGGCATTACTAGAACAAGTGGCAGATACAAGCACTGGACAATATCCTTTTGCAACTATTTTAAGTTGTATTGATTCAAGAGTTTCTTCTGAATTGATTTTTGACCAAGGGATAGGCGATATATTTAGTGTTAGAATAGCAGGAAACTTTATCAACGAAGATATTTTGGGAAGCATGGAGTTTGCTTGCAAATTAGCTGGAACAAAAGTTGTTGTCGTTTTGGGACATACAAGTTGCGGTGCTGTAAAAGGCGCATGTGATGATGCAAAATTAGGAAACCTAACAGCTATGCTGGAGAAAATAAAACCAGCAGTAAATGCAGTTGCAGAACCAGAAGACGCCAGTATGCGAAATTCTTCAAACATAAGTTTTGTCAATGAAGTTGCGAAGAAAAATGTGATGTTATCAATTGATAGAATTTTAAACGAAAGTCCAGTATTAGCTGAAATGGAAAAAGAAGGCAGCATAGAAATAGTTGGCGGAATGTATGATATCAATTCTGGAGCAGTAACCTTCTATGAATAGCAAGGAGTTATATTTAAAAAATTTAGGAGGGTTTATCATTTGATAAATCCTCTTTTTTGCTATGAAGCTTTAGCGAAGCTCGATATCATACTACGAAGCTTTAGCGAAGTAGTATTTCTAGATTTGAAATTTCTATTATCTTACAATAAAAATTAGAAATGAAACGATTTTTTTCTCTGGTTATACTATTTGCTTTTATAAGTTGTAAACAAACACCTCCAATAGATATTCCTAATTGGGAGCCTTATGATCAATCTGGCGAATTAGCGGCCAACCAAGATCATGAAAAATCAAGAATGCACTTTAAATTGATTCAATCAAAGTACTTAGATAAAAATGTGCTTTGGCAAAAAATCGCACCACAAATCCAAGACTTTTCTGAAAGTGATTACGCAGAACTTAAGCCATACATTTTAGAAAAGGATATCCTAAGCATTCAAAAACATATCGATGAAAAGAAGTTGACTTACAAAACTTTAACGCAATGGTATTTATACAGAATCTTGAAATACGAAAATACACGAGACTCTGCTTTGCATACCATCATAGATATAAATGCCGATGCGGTTAAAATTGCTAGAGACTTAGATAAAAATAGAGACAAGGATAAACATCCCATTTATGGAATGCCAATCTTACTCAAAGACAATATTGGTGCTGAAGGAATGGCGACAACAGCAGGTTCTCAAGTATTGGCTAATAACATGGCAGATGATGCATTTATAGTTAAGCAATTAAAAAGTAATGGTGCCATAATATTAGGTAAGGCGAACTTAAGTGAATGGGCATATTATTTTTGTTCAGGTTGCCCGTTAGGTTACAGCTCGATGGGCGGACAAACATTAAATCCCTATGGCAGGAAAGAATTTGAAACCGGAGGATCAAGTTCTGGAAGTGGTGTAGCCACAGCTGCCAACTACGCAGTTGCTGCAGTAGGAACAGAAACATCTGGGTCTATACTATCACCTTCAAGTCAAAATTCAGTCGTTGGACTCAAACCAACTATTGGACTTTTGAGTCGGAATGGAATTGTACCCATATCCAGTACTTTAGATACGCCTGGTCCTATGACGAAGAACGTGTCTGATAATGCCATTCTTTTATCAGCTATGAGTGGGATAGATAAATCAGATGAAGCTTCAGAGAATGTACCTGATGTAAAAATCGAAATGAACTTTGTATCAGATCTTAGTCTAAAAGGTAAAAAATTAGGCGCTTATAAATATTTAATGGAAGGGGATTCTATATATAATTTGACCATTGATAAAGTCAAATCACTAGGTGCTGAAATTGTAGAACTGGAAAGACCAGACATTGGCCTAGACGGATTTCTTACTTTATTGAATATTGACATGAAACATGATTTACCTAAGTACATGGAAACTCAAGCCAGTGATAATATCATTGTAAGAACAATTGAAGATGTCATTAAATATAATCTTGAAGATACAATCAAGAGAATGCCATATGGTCAAGCCTTGTTTGAAGGTATTGCTGCAGACTCTACGACGATAGAAGAATTAGAAGACGTTAAAAGCAGTTTAAATGCAAATGGTGTTCAATATTTCTCAAGCATAGATTCTTTGAATTTGGATGCTGTCCTATCAATAAATAATTACCATGCTGGATTCGCCGCGGTTGCAAAGTATCCTTGCTTAACTGTTCCAATGGGATATAAAGAATCCGGCGAACCGATTAGTCTTACGTTTATTGCTAAGCCATTTAAAGAGAATGAGTTGTTGAAACTTGGGTTTGCTTTTGAGAAGGGGAGTAAAGTCAGGAAGGGACCTGGGTTGTATGGAAAGTAGAGTTTTGTAAGTTGAGGTTACAATCCTCAAAAGAAATGGTTGTAGGACTAATTAAAATAGACGATTTTGTGTTAAACATTATTAAATTAAGTTTTAAAGCTCCAAAAAAAAGCGAGGATCCTAAAATTAATTAAGATCCTCACATTAATTTAAAACTAACTTACCCCTTTATAATTTTTATTTGATCAATTGGTCTGCAATTAATCTTCTGTGTTTCATCGTATTTTGTAATGGATACTTTGTTAATTTTTTGATGCTTGAAATAAATGCACCAAACATTGATTCATCAACTATTGATCCTGTTGCATCAAGTGCATTTTTATAAACTCTCTGAGCAGTATCATAAAAGAAAGTTTTAAGAATGGCATTGTTAATTTCTGATTCGTCAGATTTTTCAACACGCAAAAGCAATGATTCCGCTGTAAAAATATCTGTAATAATATCAGAGATATTCATAACAGGTTCTTGTGCTTCTTTAAGATTTAATTCCTTGCTCATCGCTTGTTGGCCTGCATAGCCCATTAACATAAACAATACTTTTTTGAATGACTTGATGGCTTTTCTTTCAATCGGAAATTTATAATCTTCATTTTCATCATTTAACGAAATCCCGTTCATCAATTCTGTTTGAACAGCCATCGCTTTTGATGCCAAATCAAATTCTCCTTTCATCGATTTTTTGAAAAGTAAATTTAACATCAGCAGTCTGTTAATTTCGTTGGTCCCTTCGAAGATTCTATTAATTCTTGAATCACGATAAGCTCTGGCTACAACACCTTCTTCCGAATATCCCATTCCTCCATGAACTTGAACTGCCTCATCACATACGTAGTCTAAGACTTCAGATCCAAAGACTTTGATGATTGAACATTCCAATGCAAATTCTTCTGCGGTTTTTAGTTTGCAATCTCCATAAATCATACCTTCAGCAGACAACTCATTGATTCTATTGTCCATCAATCCAGCTAGTCTGTAGATAGATGCATCTAAAACGTAATTTTTAATTTTTTGCTCAGCTAATTTAAATTTGATGGCGCCGAAGTTGGCAATAGGCTGTTTGAATTGCTTTCTTTCTTTAGCATACTTTATAGATTCTTGTGCGACTCTTTTACTGCCTCCCAAGCAAGAAACACCCAATTTATATCTTCCAATATTTAAAACATTAAAAGCGATCAAATGTCCTTTTCCAATTTCTCCTAAAAGGTTTTCCTTTGGTATTTTCACATTTTCAAAAAACACTTGTCTTGTAGATGAACCTTTAATTCCAAGTTTGTCTTCTTCAGCACCTAGCGTTAACCCTTCACGCTCTCTTTCAACAATAAACCCAGTAAATTTATCACCATCAACCTGCGCAAAAACGATGAACAGATTAGCAAATCCAGCATTTGAGATCCACATTTTTTGACCATTGAGAATGTAAGACTGTCCATCTTCACTCATGTCAGCTCTTGTTTTTGCTGATAATGCATCTGAACCTGAACTAGGCTCAGTTAAACAATACGATGCTTTCCATTCTCCAGATCCTAATTTAGGTAGGTATTTTTGCTTTTGCGCTTCAGTGCCATAATATAAGATTGGCAGCATACCAATTCCTGTGTGTGCATTGTATGCTACTGATAATGAACCTGCAGCACCCATGCCTTCTGCAATTAAGGTGTTGCTGATAAAATCCATATGCATGCCGCCATAAGATTCAGGAATGTGTGCTGATAAAATGCCTAACTCTCCTAATTCATCCATTAGTTTTGATGAAAGACCTTCTTCTTGTTTATCAATTCTTAGTGCAATTGGTAAAACTTTATCGTTAACAAATTCATCAACAGTTTGCTTGATCATTTTGTGTTCTTCTGTTATGTCATCAGAACTGTATGTTTGCCCTTGAGGCGTTTCATTTAAAAGGAATTCAGTGCCTTTAAGCGTAGATTTTATATCAGTAGTTGTACTCATTTTTGGATTAATTTAACTCTAAGTTAATATTTTAATTTAATGAATGCAACGTTTTGTGCTAAATAGCCGCAAATATTGACTAAAACACTATACTCTAGGTTAAAATACAAAGGACCTGTCAGGTTGTAGGACCTGTCAGGTCCCAAATTCACGTATTTAAGAAATGTCTCTTATCGTTTGTGCAAGCGTTTTATCAAAAATGACTCCTCGATGCCCAGCAGTGGGGAGCAGGGATCAATTTGATCTTTTCTTGAAATGTAGATTTCAATGTAATTTAAAAGGAGAAATTCGGAGGACCTGTCAGGTCCTCAATTATCCACCTAAAAAATGTCTCTTATCGTTTGAGCAAGCGTTCTATCAAAAATGATTCTTCGATGGCCTACATTAGGGACAGGCACCAAATTAATCTTTTCTTGAAAAGTCGCTTTCAATTTTTTTGAAAAGGAGAAATCAACGATTTTATCAGATTCACCATGTACAATGGTAATAGGACACTGTGTGGTTTCTAAAAACTTCTTTACGGGGAATTTAAACTTGAGCAAAAAATCAGGGACAAACCAGAGATATTTGTTTTTAATATCAGTTAGAGAAGTAAAAGGTGCGATTAATAACAATTGTTTTGGTTTGTTTTTACTAGCCAAATAACTAGCGAATCCTGTTCCTAAAGAATAACCAACTAGCGTAATTTTAGATTCACCATATTTGGTTTTCAAAAAGTCATATACTTTTTCAACATCGGTAAGCAATTGTGCTTCACAACATATTTGCCCTTCAGTTTTACCATAAGACCTATAATCTGGTATCATAATATCATACCCCAAATTTTTAAAATGTCGAATTTGATATGTTCCGAATCTGATACTCCCACGGTTTCCGTGCAAATATAGAATGACACCTTTAGAAGATGGCTTGTCTGATTTAACCCATAAGTTATTCATACTCACTTCTTCGTCCAGAGCAATTTCAATTTCTTGTCCCATCCCATAATTATAATTCTCACCCAATTGTTCTGCATTGAAAATTAATCGTTCTTGGAAAGTGAATATTATTATACATCCAAGAAAATATAAGACACCTAATATTTTTAAAATCGTTTTTATCATGAGAACACAAAAATAAAAGTAAGCGAAAGATGAGATAAAATTATTAATAATTATCTCATCTTGCATTTAAGCTTTCTAATAGAGTTATTAATCTAAAGCAAACGCTTTTGGGTATTTAACGCTGTAAGTCAATCTTTTCTTTTGAGTATTGCCAGGAATTAAATTTATTTTACAATTCATTGCTCCTTTTTCAGAATAACTTATTTAAAGGATTAAATAACCCAAATGTTTTTGATTGTTGTTTGAGATGAGAATCAATTAGAAATAAGAAGACGCTATTTTTTAAACTTATCAAGATCACCACCAAACAAATCCCATAAGATAAAAATGACAAAAAAAGAAATGCAAGCAATGAGGATGATTTGAGATAAAGGCATTTTGATTTTTTTAATTAAAAATGGGATCTGAAATTATAATACAATTATACGATGTTTTACTTATAAATTTAACCAATACGTCAACTTAGCCACAATACCTCTATTCCTATTGGTAAATTTATCAAAGCTGTCTTGACCATAGTTATCAGAATAAACAATAAACAAATCTGAAGCGGGAGCAAATCGCCATTGGAATCTGGTATTTATACTGAGGTTTTCGATTTGATTATTATACTGTATAAAAGTAGTTAGAAAGTGTTTTTTCGAAAAGGTAATATCAATTCTTGGTCCCAGTAACCATAAGTTTGAAGTGGTAAATGGTGCATCTAATTTTACACGGTTATAATTATAATTAAGTCCAATAGATCCGAAAGGTTGATACCTATATGTAAAATTTCCACGAACGCCCATTCTTGTACCGTCAAAGAATTTTCCAAACACGGGATTTATTCTGAAAGAAACTTTCTTACGACGGTCAGTAGAATAACTTAATGTCAATAAAGTATTTTGGTACTGCGAACCAGCACTTAAAAAAACATCGTCTTCTTGAATTCTTGTAGGATCAAAATCATTAAGTAACGTCAAATCTGTATATTCAATTTTAGCACTGAAATTATTGTTGCTTGTCATTCTTAAATCCCACCTTAGTTCAACACCATTCTCTTCTAACCCAAATCCATTTATAATTGTACTGTCATCCTTTCCTAATTTATAAATCCATCTTGTATCCAGGCTGAAACTATGTTGAATAATATCAGGCGATTTTGGAAAAAAACGCAAGGTCGCTTCTGGACTTAAAAGTAAAATGTCTTTTCGTGGGACAAATCCTGTTTCAGCATCAAATCCGTCACCTATCAATAAGTGAACCCATTCTAATTGGAATCTTCTTCTATTGTAATTTATTTGAGCTAAGTGTGAAAATTTGTGTTCTTTTTCATCAGGTGTTATGGCATTCATATAAGAGACCTTGCCTGACCAATAATTATTTTGAGATCCTATTCTATACTCCAATCCAGCCAAGCGATCATAACTGTCGAAAGAATCTCCGAACCCATTGCTATCTAAACTTTGTTTATTGACAAAGATAAATCCAATATTAGATCTATCAAAAATGCGTTGTTCAGCAGCCATAACGGTGTAGTTGAAGGCAGGCAAATCATTTTCTTGTTGTTGCGCTGTCACCATCGACAACAATCCAACTCTCAGGTTTTGATTTAATTTTCCACTTAATCTGGCTCCTCCATATATTGTATTCTGAATATTATTTCCAGTTGTTGTATCTCGACTAACACCAATTCTTCTGGAGAAAAACGGATTAAGTCTGCTGTTGCCAAACCGACCAAATAAGTCTGCATTTTCTAAGAAAAATTGTCTTCTTTCAGGGAAAAATATTTCAAACCTATCAAGGTTTGTCACTTGGGCATCGACATCAACTTGTGAAAAATCAGGATTAACAGTTAAGTCAAGATTTAAACTTGAACTCACACTAATTTTTGCATCACCACCGATATCAAAATTAGTTTGCTTACCGTCTTGCAATTCATCTTCAAAATCTCTGGTCGCAGATGTGTTAATATATGGAATGATGGAAATATTTGGGCCAGCTTTTGGAAGTGGTTCTTCAAAATTTATTTCACCCATATAGGTCAAATCCATCAGGATGTTCTCTCTGGGTATCCTTATCCAAGTTGTTATCTCATTTGCTTGAACATCATTCCGATAACTATTAAATCGCCATTTTGAACTCCCTTCTTTGTAGCGAATTGTTTTAAGAGGTATCGCTAATTCACAAATCCAATAATTGTCATATTGCTTGGAAGCGCCATCCCATTTATTATCCCAACTTGGATCAAAACTATCTCCTGTACGTCCGGCATTTGATATGAATGCTTCTCTTCGCACACCAAATGGGTTCATGCCAAATAGGAAAGCATTGGTTTTATCACTGTAGGTATCAATTATAAAACTGATATTATCGTTGGAGCCAAAACCATAATCTCTTTTTAGAGACTCAACAACAAACTTGTTTGATTTTGCATAACATTTAGCTGCAATGTAAAAGTTGTTGTCATCATAACTCATGTAAATTTCTGTTCCGCTATACGCCAGTATGGAGTCAGTGGGAGAGTATTGTGAAAAGTTATGATTTTTGATAGCACCTTGCCAAAAAGGTTCATCAAGAACACCATCAAGCTTGATAGGATCTTTAGCCTTTACAAGATCAATTTGAAGCGGACTAAATCCTAAACCGGCCTCGTTTTGGGTTTGGCCAAAAACAAAAACATTCGTAATTAATAGTCCAAAAAGGGTAAAAAGGGCCTTCATTCATTAAAATTAAAATGCAAATATATTTTAATTTATAATGCGAAAAGATTCAAATATAAGGTTCGCATTATAAGATCAGGATATGCATTAATTAAGATAGACTATGGCACCGTTTAAAAGCGTCGCAAAAGTGACCCAGAGAAAGTATGGGATAAGCAATTTTCCTGAACTATTATTGAGCTTTGAAAATAATTTGATCGTATAGAATATCATGACCAAAAGAATTATGATAACGATCAAAGCCAAAGTAATTTGTTTTAAGCCGAAAAAGATTGGAGACCAAATCAGATTCAATACAAATTGAATTCCGAATACCACTAAGGCCTTTTTCTTAAGTTCTGAGTTTTCAACTTTTGTAAGAATTAAGCCAACTGAAATTCCAATCATGATGTATAAAACCGTCCACACTGGTCCAAATAACCAGTTAGGTGGTTGGAAAAATGGTTTATTTAACGTTGGGTACCATGTTGTAATGGCATCATTTGTTGAGAATCCTGAAACAAATCCCAAAAGAAGTGCTGATACAGTAATCAGTAATATTTTTATGTTGTCGGACATTTATTTAAACTTTAGATTTTTTAAAATTAACGCATTAAAACAATTCATTTGAATAGGTGTTACTAAACTCACAAATGATTGATATATTCGCCTAACAATTATTTCAATCTGTTAAACTGTGATTAAAATTATCATAACATCGTTTTTGGTTTTTTGTTTGGGAACTATCCAAGCGCAGCAACCTGCTTTAAGCAATAGGGTAGCCAATTACAATATGGATATTAATTTAGATACAGAAACAAAAAAATTAAACTGTTCCACCATTTTAACATGGACAAATCCTTCTGCTGATACCATATCTGAATTATATTTTCACCTCTATTATAATGCATTTAAAAATGCCAACTCAACTTTTTTTAAAGAAAGGGGAGTTCCAGATTGGTTAACGAGTGATATTGATGAAACATGCGGGTGGGCTTACTCACATGTTTCGAACTTTAAAGACGATGCAGAAAATGATTTGTCTGCAAGTTTGGAATACGTTCAACCCGACGACAACAATCCAGATGATCAAACGGTATTAAAAGTTACTTTAGCCAAACCAGTCATGCCTTACCAAACGCAAAAATTTACATTTGATTGGGAAGCAAAGATTCCAAAGACAATGCCTCGAACTGGCTACAATAAAGATTTTTTCTTTTTTGCTCAATGGTTTCCAAAAGTAGGTGTATATGAACCTGCCGGTATGCGATTTGCAGAAGAGGGGCAATGGAATTGTCATCAGTATCATTCCAGTGGCGAATACTATTCTGATTTCGGCAACTATGAGGTTAAAATGAATGTGCCTTCAAATTTTATTGTTGCGTCAAGCGGCGTTAATGTAGGCATAGAAAAAAAAGGCGAACGTAAAATATGGCATTTTTCAGGACACGATATTATTGATTTTACGTGGACATGTTCTCCTCATTATATAATAAACGAGGATAATTATAAACAAACCAATATCCGACTTTATACTTATTCTTATAAAGATCATTTAAAAGAAAGGTACTTTCCAACGATTAAGTTTTGTATGCAGTTTTTAGATGAACATCTGGGCACGTATCCATATAAAACATTGTCGATTGTTGATCCACCCATTCATGGCATGTTTACCGGCGGAATGGAATATCCAACGATAATTACTTCATTGAGTTTTTGCTTTTTTCCTGAAGGCATAAAAACACCTGAAACTTTAGTCGTACATGAATTTATCCATCAATACTTTATGCAGATGGTGGCCACTCATGAAGTAGAAGAAACATGGATGGATGAAGGCATTACTACTTATTATGAGGGTCGCATTTTGGATGCTTACATGGGTGAGCATACATCTACAATTGATGTTTTAGGTTTTAAATGTGGAAACAAAGAATTTAACAGAGCAGAATACTTTAGTTCTGATAGTAGAAAACTAGCACCAAATTCTGCAAAGAGTTGGCACTACAAGCATGGAGGTTATGGCGATATCGCATATAATAAAACGGCATTATGGTTACAAACACTTGAAGGATTGTTAGGTGTTGAATTGATGGATGCTTTGATGAAAAAGTATTTTCAAACTTGGAAATTTAAACATCCTTCTCGCAACGACTTCATTGCGATCTTTAATGAAGGCGTCAAGGAGGCGCTGCCTGAAAAATATCCAAATGGACTTGATTGGTTTTTTCAACAAGTTTTATTTGGTACCAACGAATGTGATTATAAAGTAAAATCAATAACGAATACTGAAAGTGAAGCACCACGAGGATTTATCAATAACTTGGATGATTGTTCTGCTGTAGCAGCAACATTGAAAAAGTACAACTCTCAAGTAATTTTTCAGCGTGATGGTGAAATAACCGTTCCGCAAAATTTACAAATAATATTTGAAGATGGCTCATCACAATTCTTTTCTTGGGATGGTCAGGAAAGGTCTTTTGATGTATCCGTGGCTACAGATTTAAAAATTGTTGAAGCAAGAGTTGATCCTGAGGGCATCATTATGATGGATAGAAATTTGATCAATAATTATATGACTGTTCAGCCTGTATCTGGCTCAGTTAGAAAAATTGTTGGTAAGGTATTGACCAAGATGCAACATTTAATGGAATCCATAAGTCTGTTGATTTGAGTAAAGTTATAGAATCATATAAGAAAGGATGGCAGTTTTTATGGAATCATAAATCTGTTTTATGTGTGATTTATATAATCAATCTTTTGCTGGCATACTTATCTGTTGGCCCATTAAAAAATTATTTAGAAAGTGCATTTGGTTCAAGTACTCTTGCTAAAAAACTAGCTGATAAGTTTGATTATACCATTATTATGGATGTCATCAATAATTACGGTGTAGGTGTTGGTGTATCGTTATCATCTCTTTTCACCTTCATTTTTATTTATGTTTTCTGGTCTTCGTTTACTGGAGCTGGTGTCATGGGCTTAGTCAAAAAAAGAAAACAAAATCCTGATGACAATTTTAAATTGGTGCAGTTTTTTATAGAGGGCGCGATTTACTTTTTTAGATTTTTAAGAGTCAGTATTTACTTGCTTTTTACTTACGCCGTTGTTCTGTTTTTAATGTTTAAATTTTTCTCAAAAGATGGGCTGAGCGTTTTTGAATTTGAATCAGAAGTATTTTTAATCAATCGATTTTGGATCTTAATTATTCTATTTATAATCATTGCTTTCTTTGGTTCTATATTCAGAGATATTGCCAGATCTTTCATTGTGATTGAAGACCAACCTAATATATTAAAAAGTAACATTAAGGCTCTCAAATCTATTGTCATAGTGGAGTCAATCGCCTTAAGTTTGATCAACTTGATTCCATTAGTAATCATCTCAGCATTATATTACTTATTAAGGAATGTTTTGAACGAGCCTTTCATTGTGGCATTTATTATCAGCCAAATATTTTTACTCTTTAGGATTATCTACCGTATTGTGAGATGTGCTTCCTTTTTGGAATTTACAGATTAGATAGAAATCAAATTTTCTATGACTTTTGTTGTTTGCGGTAGGGGAGCGATATCGAATTCCTTATCCAAGACTTTTTTACATTCATTATAAACTTTAATGGCTTGCGGTCGATTGCCCATATTTATATAAGCCTGCATTTGTAATCTGTAGGCTTCTTCCCAAGTGTTGTCAATAGTTAATGCTTCCTGAGCCAACCGAATACATTCTCTTGAATTTTCATTTAAAATTAATTCCCCTAATGCCATATACGTATTGAGCGCTTGAATTTGAAGTCTTTCTCTTTCTGCTGAAGACCAATCTTCATATAATCTATTGGGAAGGTATATGCCTTTATATAAATCAATAGCATCTTGATAAGCATTTATTGCTAGTGGTCTATCTGAATCGTAGACTTGATTTCCAAGTTTGACATAAAAATCAATAGCATCAGCATCGATCCAAATGTCATCTGTTTGCAATTGATAAGATGCACCTTGGCGAAGAATATAAGAAGCCTCATTTCTTGATTTCCTATTTGGTTCCATAACCTTTCTTATGCCATGTAAGGCAACTTTAAAATCCCGATTACCTTGATCATCGTCATCTAAGTCCCAAATTCTATCTACGATAACTTCTTTATGCAATCCAAATTGGTGTCTGTTTGTAATAAAAAATTGGATCAACTGAAGTGTCTTATCTCGACCCCATAATTTGGAATCAACAACTTCTCCATCAATTTCCATAAGGAATCTGCCCAAGGTGAAGACTCTAATCTTTTTGGTGATATTTTTAAAATTGGTATATGCTTCTAAATGTGTAGACATTAAGAGCTACTTAGTTTTACTAAGTTTATCTATTTTCTTAGATAATTTAGAAATGTCTTTTGCCATTTTTTCCATAGTCTGCATCATTGATTTATAATCAGACTTGGAAGCCATTTTCCAATCGTCTAATTCTATTTTCTGACTAAGCTCATCACCAACTTGACTGATTTGATCTTGGAATTGAGACACCTGACCCTTTGGATCCTTAATGACATCCATAACCATTTTAGGACCCGACTTGGCTACTTTTTTCCAGATGTCAAAACTTTTTGAAAGGAGGCCTTCCTTTTCTTCTGTTGATTTGCTTGCCACCGAAGCTTTCGTCAGATCAGATAGTTTGTCTTGCATAAAGGCAATGGCATCTTCAAATTCAGAAAAACTTTTTTGATCGCCTCCTTGGACATGAGATATTTTGCCTCTCCATTGGATGTTTGCTTTTCCTTCAGCGTCGTCAAAGATTTTTTGTGTAAATCTTATCACAAATGATGATGTATTGTCTGATTTCATAGTATCGTTATTTATCAATAAAAATATAAGGCAAAAACATAGCCAACCTTGGGGAGTCAATGGGAGAAATGGGAATCAATGAGACTCCAAATCCTCCAATTTCACCCATTCCTCTTAATTCCTCTCCTTCCTCCCATTTCTCTCCTTCCTCTCCTTTCTCTAGTGTAACTCATTTGTAACTTCTTGAGTTTACATTTGCAATATAATTAATCAAACAAGTAATAATATTAATATGGCTAGTCAATCATCAAATTTAAAAAAGCTTAAAAACGGTAGAAAAATCGTCATGAACTCAGTAAAAACAATCCATAATGGTGTTTTAGAAACTGCAGATACATTGATTGAAGAAACAGTAAATTCTGGCGTTAAGTACCAAAAATTAGCTACTAAAGCTATCAAAAAAACAGAACCTCTTTTAGATAAACAAGTTGATTTGTTTTTCGATACAGCTGAAGCTATTTATACTCAAATACAAACAGGCAACAAACGTTTTCAAAAGCTTTTAGGCATTACGAAAACTGTTAAAAATGCTAAGTCAACAGTAAATAAAACTGTTAAAATGGCTTCTAAGAAATTAGAAGAAAATTTTGAAATGGCTTCTAGTGCAATCAAAACAGTTGCTGACAGAGTTGAAGATAATTTAGAGAAGTTAGGAAGTAATATTAAAGTAACAACTCAGAAAGTAGAGGAAAAAGCTACAGAAGTAAAGAAAACAGCAGCGAAAAAAACAAAGACGGTTAGTAAGCGTGCAAAAAGTACAGTAGCAAAAGCTAAAAAAGCTGTAAAAAAAGCACCAGCTAAAAGAAAAGCTTCTGCTAAGAAAGTAACTGCAAGAAGAAAATCTTCAAAAGCTACTAAGTAACCATCTGCAAATTATACCTATTTTATTAAGATTAAAAGAAAAACATCATGGCTAGAAAAGCAACAAATAAAAAAACTGAAGAGTACAATTTGACCAATGCGATCAAAACGACCACTAAAAATGTAAATGCCTTTGTTCTAGAAACAACTGAAGAAGTCATTGAAACTGCTATTGAAAGGGGTGTGCAGTGGCAAGAAGTCTCAGAAAAAGCGATAAAAGGAAGTTTGAAATTAGCTGAAAATCAACAAGATGTAATGTTCAAAGCATTAGAAACGTTGAAAGAAAGCATTATGAAGGGAAGTAGAAGATTTAAAGGCGTATTTAGTAATAACTAGGTCGTTTTACTTACTCTAAGATTAAACAAAGCCAAAGTTTCAAGAAATTGATTACTTTGGCTTTTTTATTTGCAATGGGAAAAGAAACTAAAAGTGCCATCAACAAGGTTAAAAGACCATCATTGATATGGTCCTTAACTGAAGCTTCTAGAGCTATTATTGAGCTAGGTACATTTTACCCATTTCGATTGATCAACAATCTGCCATCAGATGGTGATGATCATCCAGTCCTTATTCTTCCGGGTTTTTTAGCATCAGATTCTTCCACTGTTCACCTAAGAAAATTTGTTGATACTCTGGGTTATAGTGTTTATGGTTGGGGTGAAGGAAGAAATTTTGCTCATGAGCAATATATTGAGTTATTATTTGAGAAAATTGAAATGATATTTTCCAAGCACCAAAGGTCAATAAGTATAATAGGTTGGAGTTTAGGCGGTATTTATGCAAGACAATTGGCAAAAGGAAGACCAGATATGATCAGGCAAGTGGTCACATTAGGTTCTCCATTTAAAGGGGTAAAAAAGGCTAATAATGCAAAATGGATGTATGATCTTTTGACTCGTGGCACAAGTAAAGCAAAAATTAACCAAGACTTGATTGATGATATTCCATTTCCGGCACCCGTTCCAACAACTGCAATTTATTCAAAAGAAGATGGCATTGTTCCTTGGCGTTTGTGCATGGAGGATTACGAAACGGCGATACATCAAAACATTCAAGTAAGAGGGAGTCATTTTGGTTTTGGATTTAATCCCGCAGTACTGCTGATAATAGCAGATCGTTTAAGATATTATGATGATAATTGGGTCAAATTCCAATCTTCGACGCTATTCGAAAAGTTAATGGTTACTATGCCCGTTAATTTTTCTTTTAAAAGATAGGCCTCTTTTCTTTTATTGATTCTCTTTTATAGCTAAAGGTGAATCTTATATTTTAAATTTTAGTAATTTTCGGGTTCACTTAAAACATTGACATTGATTGATAAGGTAATTGACCAATTTGATTTATCAGATCTTGAATCTGTATCTGGATTAGACGCTACTTTTTTATATGGGGAAACACCAACCAGTCCTATGCATGTAGGATCTGTAGCTGTTATTGAAGGATCATTAGAATATGAAACATTTAAAAAAGTTATTCATTCTAGAATCCATCAAGTTCCGAAGTTAAGAAAGCGATTGATGACAATTCCTTTTAAAATTGACTACCCTTATTGGGTTGATGATCCGCACTTCAATATTGAAATGCACTTAAGCCATGTCGCCTTACCAAAGCCAGGTGATTGGAAAGCATTGAGAAAGATGGCTTCCAGAATATTTAGTGAACCTTTGGATCAATCAAGACCATTATGGTCATTTACATTTGTTGAAGGCCTAGATAATTTATCTCAAGTCAAACCAGGTTCTGTTGCTATAATTTCTAAAATTCATCATGTTGCAATTGATGGTGTAGCTGGTGCAGGCTTGCTGGGCATTTTATTTGATATGAGCCCAGAAAAACAAAAAATAAAACCTCCAAGAGAATATAACCCCAAACCACTTCCTAACGAATTAGGTCTGATGTTGAAAAGTGGTATCAGTTTTGCAAAAAGCCCGCTTAAGTTTCCTAAGCTGATATCCAGTGCTTTTGAAGCTACGTTAAAAGCAGGGTTTTTTACTCGAGCTCAACATTTAGATTTACCAACAGCACCTTTTACAGCACCATCTACGCCATTGAACGGCATCATATCCGCTCAGAGGAAATGGAATACAAGCATCTTGTCTTTAGAAAGAGTGAAGGCACTTAAAAAAATTATGGGAACTACACTCAATGATATAGTATTGAGTATTTGTTCTGGTGCGCTTAGACGATATCTGTTAGAAAAAAAACAACTTCCTAAAAAGCCAATGGTTGCTATGGTTCCTATTTCTACGAGAAAAGAATCTGATGGGCAATCTGGTAACCAGTTATCAGCCATGTTAATTCAATTGGCAACCGACATTGAGGATCCCATTGAAAGATTAGAAACTATCTACGAAAATACAATACGAGGAAAAACATATCAAGGAGCGATGGGTGCTAAGTCTTTAGCAAACTTAGCAGGTGCTGTACCTTTTGGTATAGCAAATCAAGCAGCCAGATTATATTCTAGGTTTAACTTAGCCAAGATGCATAATCCGGTTTTTAATGTTGTTATTACCAATGTACCAGGACCGCAAATGCCTATTTACTTGGATGGAAATAAAATGCACAGCATAATGGGGATGGCTCCGATCATTGATGGCATGGGATTAATTATTACAGTGCTGAGTTATAACGGCAATATTACCATCAGTCCAACATCAGATGTCAATTCTATGCCCGACCTCAACAAATTTTCCAGGTATATTTTGGAATCTGCAAACGATCTTGAAAAAGCTATATTAGATTATGATAAGGAAGGAAAGCAAAAGAAGATAAAAGCTGGCAGCAAAACATTAGGAAAAAAAGCCAAGGCAGAATCTGATGAATATTTTGAACTAATCAGAAAGTATTTGAAAAGCAATCCTAAATTTATTAAGAAAGAAGTCGGCTTATTTCAGTTTTTTGTTAAAGGACAAGTCGCTTCAGATTGGCAGGTAAATTTATTGAAAGCGCCAGGCACCATTAGAAAAGGAAGAGCTAAAAAATTTGATGCGTCACTGACTATTCAAGATAAGCACTTAATTAAAATCGCACAAGGTAAATTGGATGTGATGACAGCTTTTATTCAAGGTCGCATTGCAATTACTGGCGATAATGAAAAGGTGATGAAGCTAGCAAGCATTTTGAAAAAACTACCAAAGGTTAAAACGTAATAATGCTATTTTTTAAATAGCTTATTTGATTTTTTTGATCTGTGTTTCTTTTTGGCCTAAAGTTTTTAAATAAACATCACGAATTTTTTTAATCTGAACATCAAGGTTTGCTTTCGTCCACTTAGTTGTTGCTATTGGCTTATGGATAACCACTTCTAAAACTGCAGGTCTGATGAACGAAGTTCCTCGAGGCATAGCATCATGTGCATTTTTAATTACTACAGGAACAATTGGAACATCGGCTTGCATTGCTAAATGAAAAGCACCCTTTTTAAAAGGTCCTAAATTATAATCATATGATCTGGTTCCTTCCGGGAAAATAGCCACAGATACGCCATTTTGTAATGCAGTCACTGCAGGCTTCATTGCTTCAATGGCTTTTTCTTTATTTTTTCTGTCTATAAATACAACACCTGCAGCTGCAAAAATAGGCCCAATCGGCGTATATTTTAATTCCTTTTTAGCAATCGCAACGGCGTCTTTCCTTAGAAGTTTTGCTACAACTAAAAAATCTGCATTGCTCTGATGATTAAAAATAAAAACAGCTGGTCGATGCGACCAAAGATTTTCTTTTCCTTTTACAACAAGTTTAATGCCTGCCAATTGAGTACCCAAATCTCCTAGTAAGGCGGTCATTGTATTTATGCCATCTCTCTTCGATAAGTTTATTGAACCAGAAGCTAAGCCAGTAAATGCTGCTGGTAAGATGCTGCCAAATGTTAGTCCTGTTCGAATAATATTTAAGAAGCTCGGTCTTTCTATTTCTTCAAACCTGTGGATTGGCCAATCGTTTTCGAAAGCGATCCTTGATAATTCTGCATCTGGATTTATAGGGTGTGGGTGGCCAACTATTTCAAGCAAAGGCAGATCCTCAATGCTGTCAGTATAAAAATGACTCTTTTTTAAATCCAAGTTATGTTTTTCAGAAAGTAATATTCCAGCTTTTGCTTTACCTTCTCCCCAGCAAGGTGGATCTACAATATTGCCAGTAAACGTATCATCCTCTAATTCCATTTCTGTACACATAATATGGTCAATACCTAAATCTCTGGCTATAGGTTTGACTTGATAAGGTGTAGCAGCTGAAACTATGGCCACAGTATGTCCCATTGAAAGATGTGCATCTACCAAAGCACGCGATTCAGGATAAATTGAATTGGACAAGTGTTTCATATAGACCTCTTCTCCAATTTTAATAAAGGCTTCTTCTTTAATACCTTTCACACCTTTTGCGCTGATAGCTGCCAATCCTGCAAAATCTTTTTTCCCTTTTGCATACACAAGGACACCACTTAATTGAGCCAAAATTTCTTTTGGAGTCATTTTTCCACTTGTCAACCTAGTAGCAAAAAATTCTTTAGCAGAAAAACCTGAAATTAATGTTTTGTCTAAGTCAAAAAATGCACCTATATGGCTTCCTTTTTCTCCATTTAGAATTTGCTCTGTCAGACCTACTGCTTTTGTGCCAGGTACAATATTTCTGTTAATAGGAATGATAGCTTTTGTATCGGTTACTTGTGAAGTATAATCTTGAATAACCTTGATGATGCTACTCATTTCATCAAGCTCTTTATACCACTGTTTTAGTTTTTTAATTTTACGATCCTTTCCAGAAGGAATAGCATTTCTATTTTTAGCTAATCTGATACCATTGGTTATAAATGGTTTAGATACAGATTCAACGCGGTGAATTTCTCCTTTCCAGTGCATTTCTTCACCTACAAATAAGCAAGTCGTTAATAATTGGTTGTCTTCGTATTTACGTTTCGGATCTAAAGTTTGAAGTGCCTTGGCTACAACTTTATAGGCTTCAATGTAAGTACTTAAAACAACTTGCGACATGACCATTTTTTGCCCTTGCAAAATAGACAGTGGATCTTTTTTAGGAGACATTAAAATTTTCTCCCAATTCGGACTTAAGAAATTCAGTTCTATTTCTATTTCATCGCTAAAGTTTGCTTTATTAGAATAGAAAAATTCAAATTTGAATTGATCCCTAAGTGCCATTATGGATTGCCAAAAATCAAATATTCTATTTTCAGATTTATCAACATGAATTTTAGCCAATGCTACTTCGATAAATGCACGATGATATAAATGATGCACAGCCATGTTAGAATAATAAGTTGCTGTCAAATAGTTTTCTGGTACAATCGAAAACTTTGCAGTGAGTCCATTTCCTATTTGCTGAACGACATTTGATTGTGAAAGTAAGTTGAGCGATGACTGAATCGATTGTGAAATCGACTGTCCTCTGGAAACCAAAGTATCTGACTTGTGGTTTTCAATCATCTCCATCAATTCAATTACATTTTGTTCTACTGCTTTTTTTGTTAATGCAAATTTTGAAAGCAAAGCAGTACAAATCAATGATGATGTGGTAACCGGAGTAACTTTATTTATATCATGAAGTATTTCGAAAGCAAACTTAGAGATTTGAGGTTTTTTATTGACGATGACAGTTTCTGGATTAGATGCATTATCTGAAGATTCAATTTCAGTAGGTTCTCCAAATCGTATGGAAATCTTACCCATTTTGTTGTCCATCTTTCTAATGTAGTTAATAAACCACATCAGGCTCTCTTGGGATTTTTGTTTCCCTCTGGCTTCCTTTGTCATTTCATCGACATCAGGAATAAGATCATATACGATAGAGACTGGAATATATTTAACATCTTTTCTAGAAGCTTGATCTGCTTCCATGATGTATTTTAGAATACCCATTTTTGGCCAAACCAACTTTCCTGTTCGAGATCTTGTTCCTTCAATTGCCCACATAAAATGTTGGCCTTTATCTACGATGGATTTTATAAAGTGCCGCAAGCATGCTTTATAAATGAAATTCTCCTTGAATGATCTTCTGATAAAAATGGCGCCTGATCTTTTACCAATTTCTTTCATTCCGAGGAAACTCATATTTATACCTCCAAAAATAAAAGGTATCGGCAATCCATATTGAGCTAGAGTTACACCTAGAACAAACATGTCTATATACGTTTTGTGTGTCATAACAAACGCCACAGGGTGCCTTCTCATCAATTTGGCCAAAGCTTTAATTTCGGCTTCATTGACGTCAATCGTTTTTTCGTAACCTCTTTCAAGAATAAATTGAGCTAACCTAACGCCAATGGAACGTACGATTGGATGTTGGTCGGTATACATCTCTTCAAGATAAATGCGCGCTTCTTTAACTGCATCATCAAATTCTATATTGAGGTTGTTAGAGATTAACCTCAAATTGTCTAGAAATCTTTTATCGTTAATTAATTCTTCCATAGAATGGTTCAGTTATAGGATTTCTTCTTCATCGTATTCAATTCTATTCCTATAGGGTAAGAAAGGTATTTTTAACATATAACCGATATTATCGACCTCTGTATTATTCATATGCGTATCAACACCGTAATTTAGTTTTTTATTATCGACTTTAGTATAGGTTGAAAAAATTCTATCCCAAAAAGAAAATATATTTCCGTAATTCATATCGGAATAAGGCATTCGATAATGATGATGGACGTGGTGCATATTGGGGGTACATATTACAGAGACCAAAATTTTATCAATCCATGAAGGTAAAATTATATTGGCATGATTAAATTGACTCAAGACAACAGACATGGACTGGTATAAAAAAACAAGCCACATAGGTGCACCTACAACGATCGTTGCCATGATTGTAAAAACAAATCGAATGACACTCTCACCGGGATGATGTCTATTGGCTGAGGTTGTATCAATATTTTGATCTGAATGATGGATGAGATGAAATTTCCACATCCATGTTACATGATGTTGAACCCAATGAGCCAGCCATGCACCTAAAAAATCTAAAAGTAAAAGACCAACAATAAGAACGCTAATTGTTGAAAGATTAAGCCATTGCACGATCCCAAAATTATGAGCGACCACCCAATCAGAAGATTTTACCAAAATAAATGCAAGAAAGAAATTGACAATAATCGTAGTCAATGTAAAGAAAATATTTATGCCTGCATGTTTCCATCTTTTGTAATTCAGAGACATTAAAGGAACAGCACTTTCTATTAAAGAGAAAAAAGCTATACCACCCACAAGGATGATTGTCCTGTGTAAGGATGAAATATTAGCAAAATAATCTATTATTGAGTCGAGCATTTAGAAGATTCTTGTTTCCTAATTATGGAATAAAATGTAAGGTATAAAATTAGCTTGATTTTATTTTATACACCACCTATTTTTCAAGCCATTTTTTCATGATATCTAAGTATTGACCCCAACAAAAATTAGTGCGCCTAAAATGATCGTTGGCTTGTTTCCACCCAATATGTTCGAAACGCAGCATATTAGTTGTTGTGTCTTTAGGAATTATTTCAAATTTTAAACTCGTAGAAATCCAATCTTTATCAGCTTTTTCCAATTTGAAATTTATAAACTTATCAGTTTCGCAATCGATTACCCTAGCATACCAATCATAGTCATCTGTAAAATAAAAATTATACTGTTGATTAATTTGAGGTGTTCCATATGACTTTGTCGTCCACCATATATTAAGACCTTCTTCTGTTGTTATCATTTTATAAATATCAGAAGCGCTTGCTTTAATATCTACGTCATGAAATATTTGAAACATGATCTCGCTGTTTTTTATAAAGTTATCAATTCTGGAGGATAAAGGTGAATAAAGCGATTTTTTGTAGATCGAACATTATAAAAGTTTAAACAAGTAAAAGACAGCAATTGTTTGTATTTAAAATACCTTTGCGGCATGAGTGCACTTTTAGTTGAAAATCCGTTGCTTTTACTCTTTGTAGTTGCTTCTTTAGGATACTTCCTTGGAACAGTTAAAATTAAGGGAAGCTCACTGGGCGTTGCAGCAGTTTTATTTACTGGTCTTGCTTTTGGCGCAATGAATCCTGATTTCCATATTCCAGAAATCATTTATTTATTAGGTCTTGTTTTGTTTGTATATTCTATAGGCCTAAGTTCTGGGCCTGCATTTTTTGAATCTTATAAAAAGAATGGTGTAAGAGACTTTGGCTTTATAGTCAGCATGTTGTTATTAACGGGGTTGGTTGCTGTGGCTTTGGCTTATTTACTAGGATTTTCTGCAGCGACAATTACGGGTGCTTATGCAGGAAGTACAACAAACACACCAGCACTTGCGGGAGTAATAGATTACATCACGAACCAATTTGATTCTGCAGCAGCTGAACCACTCATCAATCAAGCCGTAGTTGGTTATTCATTTTCTTATCCCATGGGCGTATTAGGGGCTATCATCATTATAATTATGATGGAGAAAATTTTTAAAATCGATTATAAGGCAGAAAAGAAAAAGATCAGAAAATTATATCCAGTTGATGTTGAATTAACGACGATCACAGCTAAAGTACTTAATGAAGAAGTATCCAATATTGAATTAAGAGATTTAAACAAGCAACATAAGTTTGATGTCGTTTTTGGACGTATGCTGCGTGATGGTAAAATTTCATTAATAAACTATGACACGTCTTTTCAAATTGGAGATGTGGTTATGA
>JABDKX010000125.1 GCA_013001975.1 Saprospiraceae bacterium
TTTATAAAATATGTTGATGTAAAAATTAAGGAAGGGCTTGAAATATATTTTTTACTCACAAACCTCAAAATCAACCCAAACAGGAAAATGATCACTGGCTGTCTTGTCAGCAACCTTGCCTTTGTCAATGACGTTCACTCCTTTACTAAAAACCATGTCTAATTCTGGTTTGAGCATCGGAATTTTACTGAGATGTGTCATTCCCAATCCTGATGTGGAATATTCGAATCCAAGGTTATCAAACTTGTTGATGATTTTACTTCTAAACTGATTCGTGATTGCATTGAAATCACCACCTACTAAGTATCCATCATAGTCGATGGAATCTTTTTCAATGTATTCTTCAATGTGTTGAACCTGCTCGTACCTTTTCTTAGTCGTCATAAAAGGTGTAGCTAAATGCGCAGATGCAATTCGTAATTTTAAAGAATCCAAAGTTAAAGTAGCAAAAGAAGCTGAACGCTTTCTTCCATTGTGAAGTTGCCCGTGAGGTAAGATGAGCTTATGAGGATCTGAAATGGCGCCTCTTGAAATAATGCTGTTGCCAAAATCTTTTTGAGTTCCGTACTCATTGTTAATTGGGATGTAAAGATAATTTAGACTTAAAGCTTCTGCAATAATACGCGTGCCTTCGTGATCCATTTCCTGAAGTAAGAAAATGTCGGTTTGATTTAATTTTGGATGATTCTGAAGAAGTGAAATGGCTTCGCTTATTTTATGACCTTTTTCAATGTTGAATGTAGTCAAAGTATATTTTTCTGTTTCGAAGCAGACCTCATTTTCTTCGCATTGATTGCTTAGATAAATGGGTGTATTGTTCTCTAAATAGTTAAGTGGCTTTCTATAAGAGTTGAAAATAGATAGTAATGTCATAATGATAAATACTACTGAAATCTTTTTCAATTGAAATCGATTAAAATTGGTAATCTTTTAAAGTCAGCAATAATTTCTTTCTATTACATTACAACTACTTAATAGCACCAAAAGTTTCAAAATTACTTTCGTTTTACAAAGTTAAAGCAACTATCTTAAGGGAAAGGCGTCCCGCCTCTCCCCAAATCGTAAAGTTTTCAAATTGTAAATTATAAGGAGGTATTTCTCAATCTTAATGAATTCACAATGACAGATACTGAACTAAAACTCATCGCTGCTGCTGCAATCATTGGAGACAAAAGAATGCCAAAAAATGGAAACAATACTCCTGCTGCAATAGGAATTCCTAAGATGTTATAACCAAATGCAAAAAATAAATTCTGGTTAATATTTTGCATCGTCTTTTGTCCTAAGTTAATCGCTTTTACAATACCATTCAAATCTCCTTTCACCAAAGTGACTTCTGCACTTTCTATTGCCACATCGGTTCCGGTACCCATAGCTATGCCCAGATCGGATTGGGCCAAAGCGGGCGCATCATTAATGCCATCACCAGCCATCGCTACAATTTTTCCTTGGTCTTGTAATGATTTTATAAATGTCATTTTATCCTGAGGTAAGCAATCCGCTTGAAATGAATTCAGACCCAATTGTTTGGCAACATAAGCAGCTGTGTTTTTATTATCACCCGTCAGCATGATGACTTCTATATTTTTATTTTGAATATCCTTAATCGCATAGACACTGGTTGCTTTAATCGCATCTGTAATGGATACGAATCCTTCAAGTTGGCTGTTTATGGCGATGTATGAAACCGTATTTCCTTTTTTCTGATCGTCCTCCACCAATGATTTTATTTCAGGAGAAACATTTATACTTTGAGATGTCATCAATTTTAAATTGCCAATGGCGACTTGATTACCGTCTACAATTCCAGTAACGCCTTTACCTGTAACATTTTCAAAATTACTGAGTTTTCCGAAGTTGATGTCTTTCGATTTTGCATAATGCACGATGGCTTCACCTAATGGATGTTCACTTGAATTATTGACGGTTGCTAAATATTTAAGTATCTCAGTTTCTGATCGATCTCCGCTGGCAACTATTTTTTGTACAGAAGGTTTTCCTTCAGTAACTGTTCCAGTTTTATCGACAATAAGTACATCAATTTTATTGAGCCTTTCTAATGCTTCGGCATTCTTAATGAGCACACCATTTTGAGCTCCTTTTCCGATACCTACCATGACGGACATGGGTGTGGCCAATCCTAGGGCACAAGGGCAGGCAATAATGAGAACGGCAATCGCATTGACAAAAGCAAAAACCAAGGCAGGTTCGGGACCAATACTTAACCAAATAATAAATGTGATGATGGATACCAAAATAACGATGGGAACAAAATATTTAGATATTTTATCAGCCAGTTTTTGAATGGGCGCTTTTGATCTGCTCGCTGTATTAACCATCTGAATAATCTGCGCCAATAACGTTTCTTCTCCTACTTTTCTTGCTTCCATTGTAAAAGCACTCTGACCATTTATTGTGCCGGCAATTACATTATCATCCGCGGTTTTTTCTACTGGAATGGGTTCACCAGAAATCATGGATTCGTCAATATTGCCTCGACCATCTATAATGATACCATCGACTGGAATTTTCTCCCCTGGCTTGACTTTTAATTTATCACCTACTTTTATTTCTTGAATCGGAACCAATTGCTCTGTTCCATCATTTTTTATAAGTAATGCTTCGTTGGGAGATAATTGGAGTAGTTTTTTAATGGCGCTATTGGTTTGTTTGTGTGCTTTGGCTTCTAAGAGTTGGCCTAACAATACTAACGTTATGATAACAGTGGCTGCTTCAAAATAAACATGTACATCACCTTTTGCGGTTTTAAATTCCATTGGTAGGATATCAGGAAATAACAAACCTATTAAACTGAAGACCCATGCAATCGATGTTCCGATGCCAATCAAAGTAAACATGTTTAAATTCCATGTTTTAAATGATTTGACAGCTCTTTCAAAAAACATCCAACCTGCATAAAAAATGACAGGTATTGAAAGTACAAATTGTAGCCAAGAACGCGTACTCTGACTTAACCAATCGTTGATAGGGTTATTGGGAATCATTTCACCCATTGATAAAATAAAAATAGGTATGGTAAATAATACGGCTATTTTAAATTTGAGTAAAAGTGATTTGTATGCTTTATCCTCTACCTGGTTTGAAGTATTCCCAAGTTCTAACTTAGGTTGTTCTACCAAGTCCATACCACAAACGGGACAGTCTCCCGGTTTGTCATAATTTTTATCACCCTCACAATGCATAGGACAATGATATATGCCAGAACCAGTTTGGATGACCTTTTTCTTTTTAGGCTCTTTAATAGGATTATCAATGGAGGAAATAATATAGTGAAGACCTGCATTGTCAAGGTGATTTTGAAGGTCCGCTATTTCCAGATATTGCTCAGCGTCAATGGTCAGTTCTCCCTTTTCTAAATCAACATCTAATTCAGAAATCGCTGGATGATTGATTAGAGTTGTATTGACACTATTCACACAGCCCATACATGACATTCCCGATATTGCATACTTATGCTTCATAATTACTTTCGTATAATATAAAGATAACGGCTAACGTCATTTTATGTTTGTCTTATATTGATGGGATGATGACTAATTTTATTTAGTTGAAACAACCAAAATGCCATAGGACGCCAGAAGGATCATGAAGAAAGAATTCCTTTCCCCAATCAAACGTTTTTATTTCACTCAGTCTCACGTATTTATATTGTTCATCAAGTTTTCTTGATTTGACATCTTCGTAGCATTTAAATATATCATCTACTTCTAAAAAGATCATAGAATTTTGTACCCACTGTTTTTTATAATATTCCTGTAAGTAAAATGCTAATTGTTCATTGACTTTGATTAAGACCATTTTACCTGGAATGGCTATGATCTCAAATCCCAATTTTTGATAAAAATCTTTGGATTCTTCAAAATTTTTTGCGCCTATGAATGTGCGAATATTTTTTGCTTTATAATTCATAGTTTTTAAGTTGACTTCATTTGCTTTTGCATATATTTTAATTGCTGCTCGTCAAGGTATAATAAAACTGCTGCAGCATGTTTGCAATATCCGTTTTCATAAGGACATGAACATTGACAAGTCGTCACTTTTTTCTCAACATGGTTTATTTCAACATCATATAGTGATTGTCCTTTTACTTGTGCAACAATATGGTTTTCCTTTATGGATAAATTTGTGATGTGATTGTCGTCAACATATGCATAAGCTCTGGTAAGCATGGTCTGGCTAAAAAGATGATTATACTCCAATGACATTTATAAACTATATTCTAAGTTAACTATTGAAAAGTAAATTCCATTTTTTGAAAAGATTAAATATAATAAACAGATATTTGATTTAAACTTATTATCCAATATTATTATAAATGACAATAGTTTCTTCTTTAATAGAAAAATTAGGTGCACATAAAATTAAAGTTGGTGAAGCGCTGAAAGAGAGATATATCCACATCTGGAAAATGGATCAACCCTTATCAGCGCTTTGTGCAGTGCTTCCTGAATCAACTGAAGATGTTTCACAGATTTTAAAATTATGTCACAAAGCCAAACAGCCAATTGTGATTCATGGAGGATTGACAAACCTTGTAGGCAATACAGAAACAAACGGAAACGAAGTGGTTGTTTCTTTAGAGAAAATGAATAAAATTCTTGAAGTGGATGTTGATTCTCGGACGCTGACAGCAGAAGCAGGTGTTATTCTTGAAAACGTTCAAACGGAAGCAAAAAATAATAATTTGCTTTTTCCGCTAAATTTTGGGGCCAAAGGAAGTGCGCAATTGGGCGGAATAATTTCGAATAATGCAGGAGGCTTGCGTGTGCTGAGATACGGCATGACTAGAAATCTTGTATTGGGTCTTGAGGCAGTATTGCCTGACGGAACCATTATCTCTTCTATGAAAAAAATCATAAAGGATAATTCAGGATATGACCTCAAGCAATTATTTATTGGTGCTGAAGGAACTCTTGGAATTGTAACGAAAGCCGTTTTAAAATTGGTTGAAGCACCCAAGAGTCGATTATCGGCATTCGTCGGTTTGAATGATTATAATAATGTGGTTGCTTTCCTCAAATTTATGGATGCAGGGTTTGCTGGAATATTAAGTGGCTATGAATTAATTTGGAAAAACACTTACGAAGTTATGACTTCTAGTGGATCTCCTTCAAAACCACCGCTCCCATACAATTACGAATATTATGTCTTGGTAGAAATATTAGGCTCTGACCAAATCAAAGACTTAGAAAAATTGGAAACGCTTTTGGAAGTTGCTTTTAATGAGCATATCATTTTAGATGCTGCTATTGCGTCAAATGCTTCTGACCTCAATTGGTTTTGGACCATAAGAGAAGACGTGCATGTTTTGACTTCTTCAACAAAAAATGACCAGCATTTTGACATCAGTTTACCAATTCCACTTATTGGAGAAGTTATAAATGGCATTCGCGAAGAATTGATGGCGATAATTGATATTGATAAAGTCTTTTCATTTGGTCATGTGGCTGATGGTAATATTCATTTTATTATTGGCAAACATCATCAATCTGACGAATTAATCCATCAAATTAACGAAGTCATTTATAGTAAATTAAAAGCAATTGGCGGATCTATATCTGCTGAACATGGCGTTGGCGTACATAAAAAGGGTTATTTGCATTACTGTCGATCTGAATCTGAGATGGCATTAATGAAGATATTAAAAAAATCCTTAGACCCTCACTTACTCCTTAATCGAGGTAAAATATTTGATATTTAACGTTGTTTTTGTATTAAAATCCTTGAAATAATAATACTTAACATATTATGATTATTTATAATATATAATTACATTTGCATTTATTCCCTCCCGATTTATTACTCAAATAATTTTGAGATCCCCACAGGTCTATGCTTTTTGCACGGGCACTATGGAGTAAACTGACATATTGTTTTTTGATAAGTACTGAGCCTAGCTCATAAACATACATCTGTTTCTGAGTGTATTTGCTATGCATTAAGGTGGTAGCACGATAACGAAAATATTTGGCCATTACACATTCAAAACTTATGAGAAAGTTTCTTTTATCTTTTTTACTTTTCAGTATGTTCTTAAATCTAAATGCCAGTAACACGGCAATTGTTTTAGATGAACAAAATCCAACGCTATTTATTGATTTCGACGATTGCGTTTCTTGGTTTAATGGGTATAATGAAGATTACTCAGAATTTACAGCAATCTCAACTCCAGTTGAGAATTGTGGTTCTTTGGAACTAGCCGGTCCAGGATATGTGTACCGAAATAATACTAAGGAAAATACCCATTCTTGTACGCCAGGTATTGATAGTACATCATTAGGAATGTGCATATCTGGTTTGGACAATTGTGATTACATAGCAGGTGATTCTACCTCCCTAAATTTTGAAGTTAGAATAATTCCAGGAGCGAATGGCATGGGATCTTTAGAAGAGATTTCATTCTACGAACAAGCTCCTGAAAGATTTAATTTTCATGAAGGAGCTTCTGGCACGAACAATTACCCAACAAAGTTTGGTATAAGAGTATTGATCGATGCTGTAGAAATTTATCGTGAAGAAGATATTGCAACCGCCAGAACCTGGGATTTGAAAACGTTCATTTTTAGTGATGTTGAAGCTTTTACGGTTACAGAAACAACTGTATTTAGAGTGGAAATCCTTCCTTATTGTTTGATAGGTAACAATGCTGTTATTAAAGCATGGGATATTGATAATTTGACGATTAAAGCTGGGTGTAATGCTGTCAATGCAGGATTCGTAAAAGTAATCGGCAATGTGAATATTTGTGAAAACGATACTCTAGAAACAGCATTAACTTTTGAAGCCGAAAATGCTTTTGGTGCGAATCTTCAATGGGTTTTAACTGATAATGATGGGCTAATTTTATATTTACCAGATTCAAATGTTGTTGATTTCGATACCTTGCCTAATGGCATTTATTCGATTTACCATTTGGCTTACGGTGATGAATTAACTGGATTAGAAGTTGGCAGTTCTGTAAATGATTTGGCAGGCTGTTTTGATCTGTCCAACAGGGTTGTCAATGTTAATAATAAACTAGAACCAGGGACATTAACAATTGGTGATGACTTGACTGAAGTCACAGTTTGTCCTGAAGATCTCTCTTCAAATCTTGTAGATCTTTCTTTAAATGATGCAGTAGGAACTTTTACCACCGTATTGGTTTTAAACGATGTCATGGAGATTGTTTTAGTTGAACCTTCTTCTGAAGTGGACATGTCTTCATTTCCATTAGGAATTTATACAATGGTTGCAATTTCACATAACGGCCAATTAATCAATGCAATTGAAGGTAATACATTGTCTGATATATCAGGCTGCATAGCAATTTCAAATAGTGTCACATTCGAAAAACTCGAATTTTACGCTGGTGAATTAAATTTGAATAATAATTTGTTTTGTATCGGAGATGGCAATCCTGATTTGTTAGATGTTGAAGTTTCTAATGCTTCTGGAGTTTTTTCACAGTTTGTGATAACCACATCTGACAGCATAGTCATTTCAAGTGCGAGTGTTTTACCTATCGATTTGGATTCTGCACCTCCAGGTACTTGTTTGATTTGGAATTTGGTTTCACTTGATTCCTTAGAAATAAATATTGGAGAAAGTATAAGCAACATATCATCAACTTGTTTTGACATATCTGAGCCCGCAGCTTTCGAAAGGGTTTTAAATACCGCCGGAACCATCAGTTTAATAGATGGCTCTTCAACAATTTCTATTTGTGTTTCTGACAGTATTCAAGATGAACTGATTTTTACAAATGATGGCAATGCTTCATTCTATAGTTACATAATAACAGATACGACAAATTTGATTCTTGCAATTTTAAATAGTGATACGATCGATTTTTCATCAGCTCCCGCCGGAATTTGTAGAATTTGGGGAGTTGCGCATGACGGTAATCTTGATCTAAATGCAGGAGACATTCTTGTGGACACCGTTTCTATTGGATCCTGCATAGACATTACTCCAAATTTTGTAGAAGTCATCCGAGCAATTGACGGCATAGTTTGTGGTGAAGTTCCATGTGAAGTTGATGGTGGATTTATTGATTTATTTGGAAGTAGTTTTTGTGTAGGTGATGGTGAACCAGATTTGGTGGAAGGAGATGTACAAGGAGCCAATGGTCCTGTCATGCAAATTATAGTAACAGATGGCGACAGTAATATCGTTGCACTTCCTCCTGGATTAGGGTTCGATGTTGATGGCGCAGGACCTGGAATGTGTATAGTGTGGAATGCGGCATCATTGGATTCATTAGATCTGATGGTTGGAATGCATATTTCAAATATTGATTCTGATTGTTTTGATTTATCTCAAGGAGCGAGCTTTAATAGAACAGAAAATTTTGGAGGCACAGTTACTTTAGACTCTGGAGAGACTGCGATTGAAATTTGTGTTGGAGACACACTTTCTGATGCATTAAGTTTTATCACTACAGGAGTCGGTGTCAATTATGATTTTATAGTGACAGATACTTTTAATGTCATTTTAGCATTGCCAGATTCAACAGTTTTTGATTTCGAAAATGCACCACCAGGCATTTGTCGTGTTTGGGGATTAGCGCATAACAGTACCTTTAACGGTATTGTAGGTGATACTTTAGTTGAACCAGCATCAATTGGTGCATGTTTTGATTTGTCATCAAATTTTATTGAAATTATAAGATTAGAAAATGGCGTTGACTGTGGTGAGATTCCGTGTATTGTAGATGGTGGATTTATTGATTTATTTGATAACAGTTTTTGTGTCGGCGATGGTGTTCCTGATTTGGTGACAGGAGATATTCAAGGTATAACAGGACCAATCAGACAAATATTGGTTACCTCAGATGATAGTATAATTATTGCCTTGCCTCCGTCATTAGGATTTGATGTGGATGGTAGTGAACCAGGTACTTGTTT
>JABDKX010000102.1 GCA_013001975.1 Saprospiraceae bacterium
TTTTTGAAATTGAGTTAATATTTGTAAATGTAAGTACAATAAAAAGGTTTTTTTGTATAACTTTTGTTATAGTAAAAAAAAATCCTAAGCTCTTTAGCTTAGGATTTTTGTAAATCAACTAATAGCGGTGGACGCATCCACCTTAATAAATAAATGGGCTTTATCTTGTAGACATCTTTACGAATGTCTTATTTTCCCTTTCTCCTTCTTTAATTATCGTGACATAATACATGCCTGATATAAATTCAGAAACATCTAAATTTAACAAATTACGTGTAGGCTTGATGTTGGTTACAATTTGACCAATTGAATTTGTGATGATCAATTGATCAACTTGAGATTGATTACCTAAATCAATGTTTAATACGTCTACTGCTGGGTTAGGAGCTATAGTCCAGGTATCAGCGAGAATCTCTTCTTCAGTATCCGACATAATACCTAAATTAAATTTGACTTCTGCGACACCAACACAATTGGCATTTTCGTCATGTGCTTCTAATACAGTTACTAAAAAGTAACGACCAAAAGCATGGTTCAAGTCCAATATTTCATCAGATTCGTATTTCCAACTGCCTGGGGCTTTACCTATTCTAAATGTACCTGCAGGTTCCCAATTGGAACCATCAATAGAATAATCGACGATTATCCATCGCGCTCCGTTACCAGTTTCTCCCCAAACATTATGATTCCAAACTTTGATTGAGTCAACGAGGTATTTGTAACCTAAGTCATACATTATCCAATGGCTATTTCCTCTGATAGTATTTGGAGATTGTGATTCTGTACAAGACATCCAACCTTGGTCCTTAAATGGACTGTGGCTTTCGTCTAAACACTGGGCTTGCATATTTAATCCTAGGCAAGCTATAAAGAGCGTTAATATTATATATTTATTTTTCATGTTTGTAGCTTAATCAATTATTAAATAAGAAATCCTAGTGGTGCAGTTCCTGATCCTACATTGTAAAAGTTTCCAATATTTGGCAGTATCTGTGACAAGTCATTTGGTGAAATTCCAAACCACATTGCTAATTCAGCAAAATATGAATCCGTAGAAGTCGTCGGGATAAGAACACCTCCGCCTCCTAACTCTAAATCATTACCAAGGGCTAAAGAAGGATAATCACCATACATTTGTTTCCCTTTAACTGCGCCACCCATCACAATAGCGTTACCTCCCCAAGCATGATCTGTTCCATTACCGTTGGAAGTCAGTGTTCTAGCGAAATCTGAAATGGTATAGGTAGTTACACAATCGCTCACACCTAACTCTTCAGTAGCAGCATAGAATTCAGCAAAAGCGGTATCCAATGTTGCCATTAACTGACCATGATTGTTAATCAATTCATCATGATTATCAAATCCTCCTAACTGAACAAAGAAGATTTGTCTTTTAGCACCTAATTGATCTCTAGCCTTAATAGACTGAGCAACCATATTCAAATCTTGTGATAAATTATTATTTGAAAAAGTTGTTAATAAAGGGGTTTGATTATCAATAGCGGAATTAAATACTTCATTGCTTTCTATCGATCTCTTTAAAACACCTTTATAGGAATCTTTAAAGATATCTTCATACTGACGGTTCATCATGTCCGTTACATCTTCAGTCATCAATTGAAAGAAAGGTGCTGGGTTATTCCAACCTTGAATAGCAACACCTCCATCATTGTTGATTGCATACTCTACGATAGATTCTCCTCTTTGGAAAACATTGTTTCCTCCAAGCGAAATATTCATTGAAACGCCATTGTCGTCATTGAGTGACTTTAAGATATCTGCCATTTTTCCTCCCCAACCTAGATTGGTTCTGTCTTGAGGAAAAGCTGTTTGCCAATGTTGAACCTGATCAGAGTGTGATAATAAACCTAACGGAAGGTTTGAAGTCGAATCAAGAACGCCTGATTTACTTGTCGGTTCTACTAAAGTTCCGATGTTATTTACAAAGGCCAAATTACCAGCCTCAAACATTTGTTGCATGTTGGTTAAAGAAGGATGCAGACCATATTCTCTACCATCTCCAGAATCAGGATTTATAGCCAATAAGTCATTTTGAGCCAATGCTTGATTTGATCTAACTGTTGCATATTCGTTGTATTCTGCATTGCTGCGAGGTACAATCATATTGAAAGAATCGTTTCCTCCAGAAAGAAGCACACAAACCAATGCTTTATAATCGCCACCAGCCATACTTGTTGAAGCCATGATATTATTCATCGCTTTCAAATTTATTAACGAAGAAAATAATGTTGTTGTACCAACCGCAACGCAAGGCATCGTACCGAGAAATTTTCTTCTTGAATAATTATGTTTTGACATTTTTATTTTTTTTAATTGATTGATAAATGGGTGATTACTTCATGATGACATAGTCAGGGTCAATCATAATAAGAAATGCAGCATAATATGGAATGTATCTTTCATCCAATATGGCTCTTTGTTTTAGAGAAGCTACAATCTTCGTTTTGGCCTGGTCGGATAGTTGACCGTTAGTCAAAAGAATATCTAAATAATCTACCAAGTCCTCAGGGCTGTATGCCAAATCTAACCACAGTTGATCTGATAATTCAGCCGCATAATAATCTGGGTCTTCAACAAAAATGTTGAGAAACGGCTCATTAAGCACATTTGGAATATCAAAATTAAATTGATCTCTAAAGTATCCATCCATCAACATGAACATCATAAAATTGACATAGTTAGAAGAGGTGGATGAATTGAGTATTTGAAATTCTGGTCCCACCATATCGTAATATGCAAACTCTGAGTCAGGTACATAGTCAGGTGTAAAAAAGTTGAATACTGTTGGTGATGATAAAGGCGCTTGCGCTGTAAACTCATTATAGAATAATCCAGTATTCCAATACCACTCACTTTCTGTTTCAGCTTTTAAAGCCGTAGATATTTGTGTGTATCTTGTAATTGGTTCACGCAACATGCCATTTTCAGGATCACCAAACCAATAACATTCCATGGCTTCAGAGTCCATAAGAATTGCTTTTATAAAAGCAGCCATATCTCCTCTAACACCATTACCATTATCATTAAAAACCGTAGCTACGCGTTCAATATATTCTGGAGATGGATTTGATTTTACCAATCTTTGAATTAATCTTGTTGCTAAAAATGGACCTACATTATCATGGTTAAAAAGATGGTTGATAGCCAAGCCGACATCTTGCATCCCTGTTAAGCCTCCTGGGATTGTATAATTACCTACGATCGTTTTTGGTCCTGGCTCATGCCAAATCTCATACATTGTCATTGTATCAAGTAAAGAGTAAGCTCTGAAGTTTCTACCAAATCTCACTGGTGAAGTATTACCTTCTTCTGCCCACTTACTTCCACTTAATCCTGTAAATACCTTTGCTAATTCTTTAATGTCATCATTATCATAAGTTGGAATCCACAGCCCGGTATTAGGATCAGTTTTTCGAGAACCATCTAAATTTAATTCGTATAATCCAATAGTAAACAATTGCATTATTTCTCTTGCATAGTTCTCATCAGGATGAATGTTTTCAGAAGGGATAGTTCTTGGATTATTCATGTGACTTAAGTAAAAACCCATGGAAGGATTTAAAGTCACATATCTTAAAAGATCACGGTAGTTTCCAAAAGCAAAATATTGCAATACATCATAATAGTATGCAAGACCGTGAGGATAGTTTTCTAGCTCTGATCTGTCAGAAATAACAAGTATCTCACTAAGTGCTAAAGAAATTCTTTGACGTAATTTATCCTCACCTCTCATATGATTATGCCACCAAGCATATCTAAAGAAAGCAGGGCTTAAATTAAATTGTTGGTTACAATCTGCGCCATATAATTCTTGGCAATTTTCATAAAGTTCAAAAATAATTTCTATGGTCGGAACAGCATATTGACTTGGCTCAATAGCCATTTGATCGTCTATCCACTTTTCAATACCAATTTCAGTCAGCGCCTGAATGTCTTCTATAGTTGCACCCAATGTTGCTTGTGATAAAAATCTTGAGGATCCTTGAATATCCAAATCTACACCACTGCCATTTATAGTATTGAATGCCTGAGTTTGACCATCACTGCTGCTTACATTTACATCTTGAAATTGGTCTAAGCCAATGTAGTCATCATAAATTTGAGAGAATCCTACAGTTGTAAAAAAAAGAAGCGCGAGAGCGTAAATATTTTTTTTCATGTGAACTGTTTTACTTTGGTAATTTAACATCTTTGTCCTTTGTACAATAATAAAGACAGGCTTAGGGTTATTTACCCTACCTAAGGAATTAAAAATATATGTTTTATATATTTGCTTGACCTCTGTTTTGTAAAGTTATTGACATTTTTCAAATTATTTGGAACAGTACATAACTTTGTTCTTATCCTTATATCAGTAGAAAGACTTTTTACTTATAAATGAAAGACCGCGAAAAAGATCAATTATTTAAGGAAATCTATGAAACATGGGTAACCCCTTTGTTTAATTTCCTTTTTTATAAAACAGGCGATCAAACGATAGCTGAAGATCTGGTGCATGATGTCTTTGCTAATTTTTGGAAGAAAATGCATACCATTGAAAAGTCTAAGGTAAAATCATACTTATATACATCAGCGAAAAACATGGTCATTAACAATATGACTAAGCAAAATGTTGTATTAAAGTTCGAACAGCAATTAGAACATAAAAAATCTGAATCTCCTCAATATATCTTGGAGGTTAAAGAATTTAAAAACAGATTAGAGTTGGCTATTTCTCAATTAACGGAAGCAGAACGTGAAGTTTTCTTAATGCATCGAATAGATGGATTTAAATACAGAGAAATTGCAGAAATCATTGGTGTGAGCCAAAAAGCTATAGAAAAGAGGATGCATAATGCATTGGTGAAATTGCGGAAAATATGCAATAAAATATAAAAGGGTAGGGTAAATGAAGATTAGGTTGTCTAATACAGTAAAAGCAATAAAATAATATGAGTCCTTCATTTGAAAAGGATGGTGACAAATTAGCCCAATGGCTTGAAGGAGGTTTTCTTGAAGAACAAGAAAATCAAGAGTATAATGATGTTTTCAATGATCTTGAAAAGATTGTCGAGGTGACAGATACGATAAGGCCACCTTCCTTCGATAAGGATAAACTGTTTGACAGATTAATGAGAAGTCGCGAGATAGATCAAAAAGGCAGATCAGTTCGCATGTGGGTATATCGGATGACTGCAGTAGCTGCTATAGGTTTAATTCTTATGGCAACCTTGTTTTTTAATCAATCTGTTAATATTGAAAATGGATTTGGAAATCAAATCGTTCACAGTTTACCTGAAGGATCTTCTGTCAATCTGTTTGCAGATTCGAAAATTACTTATGCAAAAGATTTTACTAATGAGCGATCACTCAACCTGAATGGTCAAGCCTTCTTTGAAGTTAAACCGGGATCAAAGTTTACCGTTCAAACTGAGTTGGGAAGTGTGACTGTTCTGGGAACCTCATTTAATGTGACTTCAAAAAATGATGTATTTAGCGTAGCTTGTAAAACTGGGAAAGTAAGTGTAAAATGCCAATCGAAAGAATATATTTTAACACCGGGTGAAAGTGTAAGTGTTATAAATAAAAATATAATGGAAGATAAAATCCCTGTTGAAAGTATAGGGAAATGGAGTCAAGAAGAATCATTTTTCTCTCAAGCACCTCTTGCAAATGTAGTAGAATCTTTGAGCGCTTGGTATCATATTAAAATTAATATTGACCAAAATTTATTAACAGAAAAATTCACAGGAAGTTTTGTTCATGATGATTTAGACAAAGCATTGAAAATGGTATTTTTACCAATGGGGTTAGAATATGTAAATGATGATTCTAAAACCATTGCAGTTAAAAAATAAAGTTAGACGGAATCATATAGATGAAAGTAAGCACAACCTTACTGATTATTTACATCTTTTTGACAGTAAATCTGCTGTCTCAGAATTCCTATGAAATTAACGATACCGTTTCCCTCTCCAAAATTTTAAAAATGATTGAAGAGAAGAACAATGTTTCTTTCTCATACAACCATTCTCAAATTCAAAATGAGAAGATTCCTTTCAAAGCAGGAAACTATAATCTTGATGAAGTTCTCAATCTGGTTTTTGCGGAATCACCATATGTTTATGAATTTATAGACAGTAAGAGAATTATAGTTATTCCAAAAAATGAGGCATCAGATCCTTATTTATTTTGTGGTTATGTATATGATTACAATGATGCCCAACCTTTGCCTTACGTCAATATTTTTGATCCCAAACTTCAAATTGGAACAGAAACGGACACTGACGGATATTTTGAGATGGTTGTCAATAACAAGACCGCCTCTTTTGTCGCGTCTTATATTGGGTATGAAATTCAAACATTAGGATCTGAAAAATCTGATCCAGACAATTGCAAGATGTTTTATTTAAAAACTGCTGAACAATTGTTGTCAACAGTTATCCTTCGAGAATATTTGGGAGATGGTATTGATCAATCTACAAATTCAAAATCAATTGTTTTAGATCCTGGTGAGATGAACGTATTACCTGGCTTGGTAGACAATGATATTTTTGCAACTACTTTGCTTCTTCCTGGCATCAACAGCCCAAAGGAATCATTAGATGATATATTTATTCGAGGGGGCACACCAGATCAGAATTTGGTTTTGTGGGATGGTATTCCGATGTATCATACCAGTCATTTATTTGGTACCATTTCGGCGTTCAACCCATTTATTATTGATCAAGTTGATGTATACAGGTCGAGTATTGGTAGTGAATTTGGTGGTCGGGTTTCAGGCGTTATAGATATCAAAAGTAAGAGCAAAATACCAGATAAAGTCAATATTGGTTTGGGGGTCAATATGACGCATTTTCATATGGATATTGAAACACCATTGTGGAAAAATTCAGCGCTTTTCTTTTCTTATCGTCGTTCTATAACTGACATTTGGGCATCTCCGACGTTTTTAAATTATGCTGAACGTGTTTTTCAGGGATCAAAAGTAGAACCAGAAAGATTCAGTGAATCAAATCTAGCTTACAATGACTTTTTCGCTTTTAATGATGCCAATCTGAAATGGGTTTATAATCATAATAAAAGCAAATTTAAAATCTCCATGTTTGGTGCCTTAAATGAATTGGATTATTCGACAGCACTTCCCAACGTAAATGCATTTTTATTAGACAAATTGGATCTGAATAATGGAGGCGCTATGTTTTCATGGGAGCGAAAGTGGAGTGATGAATTAGATTCAAAACTGGTCATTACCAACTCGGAATTTAATTATGACTATGAGTTATTTCTTCAGTTAGAAGACGAGACGATTGAGCCACCCAATAGAGTTTGGTCTAATAACAAGATTACAGATGGCGGGTTGAAATTGACCTTTGACTGGAAGCCAGAACAATACCAACGATTTCGATTTGGATGGCAATTAACCGATAATATTATAAATGTTAATCTTGGTAGAACTGAACCAGATACGACAGAAATGCAAATGCAAAATTTTGAAAATCAGATACAAACACTATTTGGTGAATATGCTTTAGAGCTGCCTGATATTGTCAATATGGATATTGGTCTGAGATTTCAAAATAGTCCAATCTTAGAGAAGCGATTTTTTGAACCAAGGATTTCAATTGTCACCAAACTCAATGAGGACATGCGATTAAAAGCCAGTACAAGCAAACAGTTTCAGTTTGTAAGTCAGTTAGTCGCTTTCGATATAAATGACTTAGGATTCAGTAATCAAATTTGGGTAGCTGCCGATGATCAAACAATTCCAGTTATCGAATCTAACCAATGGGTTGGCGGGATCATGTATGAAAAGGATGATTGGACATTAGATGTGGAAGGTTATGTTAAGGAATTGGTTGGGATTACATCGCTATCAGTATTGTCAGATTTGCTATCACAATATGCACAAGGAAAATCTAAGGTTCGAGGAGTTGATATCTTATTGAAACGACGCTATAAAAATTTCAGAAGTTGGTTAAGTTTTACCTTGTCAGAAACGTTGTATGAATTCCCTTCTATTCCGCCGGGATCTTTTCCTGCACCTCATGATCAGAAGTATATCATTCAATGGGTTAATTTATATAAGCAAGATCAATGGGAATTTTCATTGGGTGTAAATCTAAGATCTGGGTTGCCGTATAGAAATGCAAGTGGTTTGGAACTTGAACAAAACAGCCAAGGCAATTTTTATTATGCTATTCAATATGAAGAATTAAATGCGGCAAGGTTAGATCCGTATTTTAGAGTTGACGGCTCCGTCATTTATAATTTTGGACAGCAAGAAGGCATTGATGGCTATATTGGATTTTCCATTCAAAATATGACAAATCATCGAAACGTCTTAGGTAGAGAATTCTTTCGAGGCAGACAAGATGGATCAGGAAAACCTACCTTATTATCAAATGATGAATTGGGCTTGAAGTGGACACCTAATTTTACTGTTAATGTTTCTTTTTAGTATTAAATGAGAATTTTATTGAGTGATGTAAAGTATCTTTTCTTGTTTAACTAATTAATACAAAGATTATTTATTTTATTTTTTTTTCAAATAAAACAATCGATCATTTCTATATTTAGGTAGAATTTCAAATTTGACACTCAAAGAATTTATAGGATTTGCTTATTGCGCATTGATTTTGATAGGAGAAGTCTGTGCCCAAACACCGAACTATGAGGTGCTCAATAGGTCAAATGGGTTACCTACAAATTACGTTTACAGAATTCTGGAAAGTCAAGAGGGATATATTTGGGCTACAACTGAAAAGGGTGTTTGTCGTTATGATGGACTAAATATTAAATGTTTTGATACGAATAACGGATTAACAGCAAATGATGTTTATCATTTCTTTGAAGATGAGATGTCGCGTATTTGGTTAATTGGCGTTAGCGACGTTTTAAGCTACATCTATCAAGACAGCATTTATAATTTTGATAATTATAAAATACCAAATATAAGGCACTTATGGGACGGGGATTCTATCCAATGGTTCGGTAGTAAAGATTCCATTTACAAAGTTGATGAAAATCATCAAATTGAATCGTTCCACTTGTCTGAAACATCAAGTATTGAAGAAGAAGATTTTTACCCTTTTTTTAAATATGGTTATAAATATCTTCCAGTTTCAACGACAAATGTAATCGAAGATAGCATAGTAACGCACGCTCTTAAAAAAGAAAAAATAGAATTTTTAAAGCTGAAACCAGATCGAAGATTATCGACAAAAATCATTGATCAAGATTTTGAATATTTTGAACCTGTTATTCAGTTTAATCAGCCTTCACAAACCTTTCAAATTTATGAAAATAAATTACTAAGTATCTATTCAAAAGAAATGGAATTGTTACAGCAAATTCCAATAGCTCCATTTTCTGGATATTATGTGAACTCAGCACTTTTAGATAGTAAAGGAAATATTTGGATAGCCACTAAGAAAGGTCTTTTGGTACAATACAATTTTCAAAGAAATCAACAAGTTGAATTCTATGAAAATACTCAAGGTCAAAATATTACTAATTTGTTGAATTTTGGTGATGACTATATTTACACTAATGATAAAGAACAAATTTACATAAATAAGGATTCCACTTTTTATCTTCTTTTTGAAGATGAAATAGGATCAAGAAATAATTTTTATTCTGTTGAAACCATAGGTAGTAATATTTATTTTTCAAGTGGTAATAATGGTATTAGATATTTAAATTCAACCAGTCAAAAGAAATATACTATTGATATAAACAAATATCAACTCTGTGAAAAGTATGATTTTTTGCTTAATAAGAAATTTCGAATTATAAAAGAAAAGATATTCACAATTAGTCGTGGTCTTTTATTGATAGATCCAAAAAATAAAAAGGTTTGTAAGCTTATTGATATCTTGATTCAAGATTTTGTTTATGATTCTGAAAGCGATTTGTTTTGGGTTATCTCTAAAGATAATGTATTAATCTATCAATTTGATGCGCATTTAGAAAATGGGAGTCTTGTAAAAAATTACCCAATTAAAAGTTCTGAGTTTATATACTATTGTGGAGAAGGAAAAGTTCTTGTAAGTAACTATGCAGGTCAAAATTTTATGTGTGATCAAGACTCTTGCATTCAGCTATCATATTTTGATGGAGAAATGATTCAAGCAGCTGAAAGCTATAAAGGATTTTTATATGTAAGTGCCAATTCAGGATTATATGAAATGTCAATGTTTCAAGAAGGTGTTTCTGAATTTAATCCAATTTTAGATTATAGAGTTTTAGGAGAAAATATTTTTGTAAATGATTTTATTCATCATGAAGACGAAATTATTTTAGGAACAAATCAAGGTATTGTAACTTTTAAAGGAAGGATTGATCCAATTGAATTTGAACTGGATGAAGTATTATTTAGAATCGATAGTATCCGCGGGCAAAAGCTAGATTTGTCAAAAGATAACAAGGTAAGTTTATCATACGAGAACAGTTATTTTGAATTATATTATCATTCCGTTATTTATAGTAAGATAAAAGATTTTTCTTATGAATATATGCTCGATAAAGTAGATGAAGAAATACAATCAACGCAAAACAGATCTGTTCGGTATCCTTCTTTAGCTCCAGGTAAATATAGATTTAAGATAAGGGCTGTTAACAATGATAACTATAGAAGCGATTGGCAAGAAATCAAAATTAAGGTTGAATTTCCATGGTGGAAAAAACCTTGGGCATATTTATTTTACATGGGATTTTTGGGTTTGATTATTTGGAGCTTAACTAAAATATTTAAACGAAGTGTAGAACGCGAATCATTATTTAATCAGCGATTAGCAGAGTCAGAATTAATGGCATTACAATCTCAGATGAACCCCCATTTCCTATTTAATGCATTGAACAGTATTCAAAATTTAATAATCAGTAATAAGAGTAAAGAGGCAGATTTATACCTTTCAAAATTTGCGAATTTGATGAGAAGATATCTTGAAAGCTCAAAACATAAGTTTATTTCATTGAATGAAGAAATGCATATTGTTAGAGCTTACCTTGATATTGAAAAGTTGCGCTTCGGTGATAATTTAATTTATACGATTAAAAATGAACTTGCACAAAAAGGAGAATCCATAAAAATTCCAGCAGCTATAATTCAACCGTTTGTAGAAAATGCACTGGTTCATGGATTATTTAATCGAAAGGGAGACGGACATTTGGATATTATTATAACTGAATCTGAGTCTGAAATAGAAATTAAAATTATCGATGATGGGGTAGGACGAAAGAAGGCAAAAGAACTTAATCAAGCTAAAGGAAGAGTTTATAAATCACGGGCAATTGAAATTATAGAAAATAAAATAAAGGTTTTTAAAAAAGCTAAAGGAAAGAAAATATCATACAAGATTAAAGATAATTCAAATAATAACAATATGGGAACAGTTGTTATAATAAATATAGAAATATGAACGTATTAATAGTAGACGACGAGGAAAATGCAAGACAAAATTTACGATTACGCTTATTGGATATTGACAAGGAGATTTGTGCAATATCTGAAGCTGAAAGTATTGAGTCAGCAAAAGCAATCTTAGATTTAGGAGAAATCGATGTTGTTTTTTTAGATATTGAAATGCCTGAACAAGATGGTTTTGCACTTTTGGATGTTTATCCTAATATCGATTTTGAAGTTATTTTTGTAACAGCTTATAATGAGTATGCATTAAAGGCATTCGAATACTTGGCATTAGCCTATATTACAAAACCTATTGATAATGAGCATTTGTCAAATGTATATACGAAAGTAAAGAAATTGAAAATGCCTTCCATTAATCAAAATGTAATTAATAAGTTATCTAAACAATTAAAACTGCTTCGTTCTAGCGGAAAAGTAGCTGTCCCTGTTGAAGCTGGATTTAACATGATTGAAAATGATGACATTGTATTATTCGAAGCTTCTGAAGGATATACTGAAATTCATTTGAGAAATGGAACAAAAATAGTCAGCTCAAAACGTCTTAAGTATTTTGAATCTGTCCTGGATCAAGATATTTTTTTGCGAATCCACCGATCATATATCGTGAATGTCAATAGAATCAAAAGCTATCATAGAGTAGGCTTTGTTGTTTTGGAAAACGATCAAGAAATGCCCGTCAGTAGAAATTATAAGTCTAATGTGATTAATAAATTGAAGATTACTGATTAAATTCTGTTCTGCATCTATATGGCAATATAACATATTAAATATTTACATATACGTTTATGTATAAAATTGACCCTTTAATTACGTAAATAGGTCAATTAAGTTTCTGTGTCGCTTTTTTTACGAAATTATCTATTTACAACCTATTTTTGACGGTAGAACACTTTCTTCACTCTCTTTGATTTAATCAGGTTTCTGTGCACTAGCCAATCATTTTTTTCTAGTACACAGGAGCTTGTGGAAATCTTGCACTATCAGACTTGCTTAACACGAACTGTGTTTCAATGTGAACAATGTGAACAATGAAATCAATGATTCAATGAAAACAATGAATTCAATGCGAGTTTCTTCTCCGAAATGAAATGCTTAGTTCTCCGAAATGGAAGGAAGGGGAAACAATGATTCAATGTTACAAATGAAATTGTGATTATTTTAATTTAAATAGTCAACCTGTATCAGGGACATACAACATACAATTTTTAATCTTTAATCTTTAATCTTTAATTCCTAGCCTCTCATCCGCTTCGCGGAGGTTTCTTGTTAAATAGAAAAATCAAATCAGAAAAGGAATAAAAAAATCCCGAACTCTTCAGCTCAGGATTTTCACAATATTTAAAAATCAGTTATTTACTTTATATGTTATTTCTAACTATCTGAATAGCGATAGCCAGTAATAGAATGCCAAAAACCTTTCTCAAAGTATTGGACACTTGAGTTGACAATTTCTTTGCCATCCAATCTGTCGACATTAAAACGATGTAAATGATCAAAACGTTAATCAAAATGCCACCAATTATGCTTGGACTGTCATATTGGACCTTAAGAGATATGATTGTTGTCAATGTTCCCGCTCCCGCTAATAATGGAAACGCAATTGGCACAATACTTCCTGAACCATTCTCCAAATCATCTTCTTTAAAAAATCTGATGCCCAGTATCATCTCTAGACCAATGAAAAACATAACCAACGATCCTGCCAATGCAAATGAAGATATTTCAATGCCAAATAACCTTAGAATAGCTGATCCAAAAAATAGAAAGCTGATCATTATAATGGCGCTGACAATAGTGGTCGTCTTTGCATTAATTTGTAAACCTTCCTTTTTCATATTTATGATAATAGGAATGTTTCCAATCATATCTATGACTGAAAAAAGGATTACTGTAACCGATAAAATTGCCCCGATGTTCATCTCAAATTCTTATTTATTATTTAACAATTAAATTTCAAAAAAGGACTATCACTTTATGTTGGTATAAAATATACTCAATGTTAAATTATTGTTAACATTGATGTTTAATTATAACACAAAAATAGAAGATAAAAATAAAATAAACTACTAAATATGGCATACTAAGTCAAATATGACCTATATTAGTGCTTTACTAAGTCAAAATGTATATTTTAAATATAGAAAATGGAAGAAATCTTAAAATTTGACCCTTTTGATCGCAGAATCATCAAAGAATTGACAGCCGATGCCAGAATACCGTTCATTCAATTGGCAAAAAAATTAAAGGTTTCTAATACACTTGTCCATCAACGAATAAAGAAATTAAAAGAAGCTGGAATTATTAACAATGCGACCTTCAGATTAGAACCTTGGATTCTAGGTTATGAAACATCTGCTTATGTTCAAATAATGTTGACCAACGCAAAACTACACAGAGAAGTAGAAAACAAATTGAAAGATATTCCTGAAATCGTTGAATGTGTGAACATTGCTGGAAGGTATGCTTTGATCGTTAGAATATTTGCCATTAATAACAGACATTTAAGGGATATCATTTATGAGAAAATTCAACCTATTGAAGGTGTTGAAGGCACGAATACTACGATGTGCTTTGAGACAGCCTTTGTAAGAAATATTCCGTTGCCAGAATAAGAAGGGGTTAATGAGAGAAATGGGAGAGGAAAAATGGGAGAGGAAAAATTAGGAGGGGGTTAATGAGAGAAATGGGAATGGGTTATTATTTATTATTCTCATTTAACCTTGTTTTCATTTTTGCTTTAAATATTATTCTATTGATTTCTTGACTTTCCGTTACAATTCTTTGCATAAGCTCCTTGTCATAAGTAGGACCTAAATCCTTAATTATTTCTAACCAGAATAATGTTTCATCTATTTCTTCTGAAACGATGCATAATTTATGATGAAATTCTTTTTGTGATCTTGCTAAACAAGAAGCCCTATAATTTGCGGCGACAGAGGTAGCACTTTTTACTAATTGATATTTTATTACTTTTAAATCAAATGAATTACCCATTGCCTTCAAAAGTAAAATAACATTAATAGCATTTTTCTTTGTTCGATCCTTTAATTCTTTAACAAATGCATGTTTCTTTTTCATTATTAAATAATGAAAATCTACTTGAAAAGTAAACATGCAATCAGGTCCACTTCTCATTCCTCCCTTTTCTCCCATTTCTCCCATTTCTACCATTCCCTTCTCCCATTTCACTTTCCACCTACCCGCTTCGCGGTTCACTTCATCAAAGCCTCATTGCTTAGGTCCTTCGGACTGCATTTCGTTCATCCCATTTCTCCCATTATAAATCCAAACCAATTCCAATTACAACACCAAAGCTGGTGCCTTCTGAAGGAATTTCAATATCATTATCCCAATTATTCCAAACGGCATCAACTCTGAACAACCTAAAAACTTTCCAGCCTATATTATCTAATCCCACATGGAATTCACGATAAGGATCTTGGCTTCCAGTATTTAAATATTTGAAACCTCCAGATAAATGCCAACCTAACTGTTTAAATAATGGTAATTTACCAAGTAAAGCGCCCTTAAAATGATGTTGAATATGAAGCTGTATAAACTCTTTTCCGGTACTGTGTGTATAGTAAGGAAGAATTAAAAAGCGTCTTGTATAATTTTGAGGATTACCAATATGAGTTTGGTTGCCCATAAAATGCATATGGTCGACAAATTGATCTGGCTCGTTTAAAAATATGCCACCATGGGCATGAAAACTGAAATTTCCCCACAAACCTAAAGCGTAGGTTTTTCCAATAGTAGTATGTAATAAATCATAATTAACATCACTTCCTAAAGCATTGATACCTTTTTTGTAGTAAATCCAAATGGTAGGCCATGAAGAACCTGTTCTGTAAACTCTATCGGGATATGTCCATAATTGTTCACCAATTTTTATGCGCAGAGATGCTCTAAAAATGAGTGCCGTATGGTCTTCAATATTTATGTTGGGCGTGAATTCTCTTGAGTCTTTATAAAACAAACTTTTGTCATAATTATTAACAACGCCTGATCTGTCTTCATAATTTAAAGACACTATACCACTAAATAATGGGCCAAGCCTTCTGCCAATTCTCAGGCCAACGTATTTCTTATCATAGGCTTTTAAATAATTTCGGCGAAAAAGATAAGTCATTAATAAATTTAATCTCTCACTGATTGGATTTAAGCGATTAAATTGATTTAAACTACGGCCTCCCGTTAATTGAAAATTTAAATTATTTCGGCGATTCGAAAGATAGTAAAGTGAAAATTCAGGGCGTAATACCTTTTCTGATAATCCATAATTTACTGTAAAACTTGATCGCAGTCTTTTGGTATAGTTTTTATTGAAGACTTTCGAATACTCAATTCCAAAACTGCCATTAAGTCCTTGTATGGTATTAATATCAAAGTTAGTAAGTGGCGTATTAAATTCGATTCTTTCTTTTTTATAAGAATTCCTATAAGTATATCCACTTAAAATATTTCCAATTTTAAATTTATTGGTTTCTCTATCAACAGAATCTAAGTAGGTTTTACTTTCTCGAACAATACGGATGCTGTCCTTACGCACATAATCAACACGTTCTTCAACAGTCAATGGAATAGGTCTTATAGAATCCCAATACATTTCATTCCGTTCATTGGCTTCTTCTTCTACTTTGAATACTTCTCGATTGAAAACTGATAGGTCAATATCTTCTAATTCATAATTTGAATAAACACATGAAAAGTTTCCTGCGATAACAAAACCGAATCCGCCAGCACTGAATTGAACAACATTTGAAAATGGCATCCAAGTATTATTCTTCAAAGGAATAAATGATTGCGTAAATGTCAGTGTATCGATAAAAGCAAATTGCATCGATTGACCTGTTACATTTAAATCTAAACTATGGATATTCCATAAATCTTCATTGATGTAGATATATCCAAAAAATGTTGGTGAAAACTTACTTTTAGGAATAACTTTAATCTTATTAAATAGTTGTCCGTTTTCATCATATTGCGCTCCTTCAAGTTTAAATTTGTAATATGTAAAAGCGCTTGAAGCAATAGGTGAGATTAATTTCTTTCCGTTGACGTCAACATTATTACTGTAGAAGTCAAATTCCATTTCTTTAGCACTATTAAAACTATATCCTTGATCATCACCGCTGATTTTTGAAGAATACATGATCTCCTTTTTCTTACCGTTATAAGAATATAATTTTGAAACAGACTCTGATAAATAGACAACACCTTGTCTCGTAGAATCCAAAGCACCATCTAAATCACCGACTTCTACACCTAATATTTTTTCAGGAGCATCTAGGATTTTGTTGAACCCTCTGACATAAGCATCACATTCATAATTACCAATGAGTTCTTTGTAAAATTTTCTTTTTGCTTGGGCTTGCCTGATGATGGCATAAGCAGGATCTTCGGCATTGGCTGATATCACTACTTCAGGCATCGTATAATTTTCATCTTGAAGTGTGACATTCTGAATTATTTCCTCACTGGATACTTCAAGTGATACCTTTTTGGTTTTATATCCAATAAATTGATAGACAAGCGTATATTTTCCTGGTTCGACTTTTAATGAATAGGCACCATCGAGATTTGTAGTCGTACCAATACTTGTATTTTCAATATATATATTGACATAGGGCAATGGCGAACTAGAATTATCTGAGATTATTCCACTAATTTGAGCGAGTCCAAAATCAGTAAAAAAAATGCAAATAAACCCAGTAACTAATAATTTAAAATGCTTGAGGTTATTCATAAATCCAAGATAAAAAGTTATTTGCTTTGCCTTATACTTTTTCGATTAAAAGATATGACTGAAAGATTTTGGCACTAATTGTCCAATATTTTAACTTCCGTTCTTCTATTAAATAAATGATCTTTATCAGAACATTTTACCCCATCTTTACAGTGGTTCCTTAATTGAGATTCGCCATAACCAATAGTGAATATCCGATTCGGTTGTATTCCTTTTGAAATTAAATATGCTTTTGCAGAAATGGCTCTTCTTTCCGATAACAATAAATTGTATTTGTCTTCTCCTCGGCTATCTGTATGTGAAGCCAATTGGACTTTAAGGTTAGCATTCTTAAGCATGGCTTCACTCAATTCATCTAATTCTTGTGCGGCGCCACTTTGAATTTCATGACTATTGTAATCATAGTAAATATTGTCAAAAACTAAGATGGTGCCAATTGCAAGTTCAGTATTTTTTAAAGTAGGCTTTATAATTACTTTTGTCTTTTGAGAAGTATCAACCATTTCGGGTTTTAACCTATTCATCAATATGTCTATTGATTTATTTTCCATTCTGTCAGTAAGGGCAATCTGCCATTTTTCTTTTTGAGGCGATTCAGCTTCTATCACTGTATATCCGGGTAATAGTTTAATTTGTGCCTTTCCATTTTTATCAACAAGAACGGAGTCATAAGATGTTTGAGTAATATTAAATAGTGATTTGTTAAAAGATATAATTTCTTCTTCTTTTAAATGTCTGTATCGAATAATGACATTTGTTAGTATTTTTTTTGACTCACCGTCCTTTGCAGTTAAAGTCATGATGTTATAATCGGTTTCACCATAACCAAATATACTTTGAGAGGAATTAAATTTATAAATGTCATCTTTTCCAGCTCCTCCAGGTCGGTTAGAACTCAAAAAACCATTTAGACCTTCAAAATCTGATATGATACTTAAGTCATCGTACTCTGTATTAATAGGGTAGGGTAATCTGACAATTTTATGATTTTTACCATTTTTAAACATAGTCTTGTAAATATCCAGATCTGAATTTTCGCCACCATCAGAACTGTAAAAGAGAAAATTGTTATGGCTTAAATAAGGAAAAACTTCATTGTCTTCAGAATTGATTACAGGACCTAAGTTCATCGGTTCACTCCATTCGCCATCTTGATATATTGTAAAATATAAATCCATTAAGCCATAACCTCCTGCTCTGTCAGATGCAAAAATGATGATTTTAGAATCAACCGAAACAGTGGGATGAACACTTTGTGATTCTGATTCATTAATGACCATGGGAATTGCTTCTTCCCACTCTCCATCTTGATAGTGACTTTTATAAATATTCATATAACCATCGTCATTCATTCTTGAAAAGTAAATAGTATTTCCATCACTTGTAAATGAAGATGATGCATCATGATATTTGGTATTTAATATTTTAGAAAGTTGAGCTGATCTCTCTAAGTTATTCGATTTACCAACTGCCGATAAGTATAAATCGAAGAAGCCCTCCTTAATATTCGGATCAAATATTTTTTGCCTCGTTTTGGAAGAAGTAAATACAATATAATCATTCCAATACGAAGGAGCAAAATCAGTAAATTCAGTATTAATTTTTGCTTGATTTTCAACTGTCATTATATGAGACCAATCACCTGCTAGCTTCCCGTTTTGGGCCGATACCCAATAAAATGAAAAAAGTAATATGACTATTATTTTAACTTTCATTATCTGGGAAAGTATCGTGGGTTGCTAATACGTTTAGGTAAATTACTTTTTTCAAAACTATATGTTAGTGATAATTCAAAACTTCCGTTTTCATATTGACTCAAGTCGGTTAGATTAAAATCATACGACATGCCAGCAAAAATATTTGGTGTAAACTGGAAGCCAAGTACAATATCAAAAGAATTGAGCAATGAATTTTGTGATCCGCCAGCTCGTATATTCCCGCCTAAATATATTTTATCTTGATAACTAAATAATGAAAGAAAGTCTAAATTAAACGGGCTCTGTTCGGCCACTTTGAAAAAGAATTGAGGATGATAAGCCCAATCCTGAGAAAGCTCCAATTTAAATCCTGTCATAGCGTACATATGACGTTCTTCTTTGGTAATTATGTTTTCAGATTCTAAATCAATATCACCTTCAATAATTCTAGGAATGGCAAAACCAAAATATATATTTTCTGATTTGAAATAAACGCCCAGGCCTATATTCAATACCGTGTTACTGTACTTGGATCGTTCAATGGATGGGTCCAGCTCAAAACCATCAATAGCAATTAAGGAGGGATCTGTGAAATCAGTCGTGTATCGTCTGCCAGAAAATTGGAGTCCTAAATTTAAAGTAGACTTATTTAATTTCAACTTATAAGCATACTGACCAGCAATTTCAAGTTTATCTTGAATACCTACTTTGTTTTTTAAAAGTGATAAACCAAATCCATATTTATCTGATATCGTACCAAGATTAACATTAATGGCTTGCGTTTGTGGAGCGCCTACAAGTCCAGACCATTGACTTCTATTTATGCCCGTAATAGAAGTAAAATTATTTTCCCCAGCTACAGCAGGATTGAAAGCGATTTTATTGAAAGCAAATTGAGTATATAGGTGTTCCTGTTGTCCATATGCAGATACAGATACTAAATAAAGAACGATATATATTAATACTCTTTTCATTAATCTTCTAAAATAATAAATCCTTGAATTGGTCTAGCTTGAGCGCCAAGATTAAGTATATAATAGTATGTACCAGAAGGTAATTTATTGTTTTGAAAAGTACCTTCCCAATTGTTTAAATATGGAGAAGCACTGAAAACTTCATCTCCCCATTGATTAAAAATGATGACACTATTATCGTCATAATCACCACTTTCTAAACATGGAATTATAAATGCGTCATTATAACCATCACCATTTGGTGTTATAATATTTCCTGCAAAACAATCAATGTTATCGCCAATATTGATGGTTATAATTGCAGAACTACATAAGTCCACACAATCCTCATAACAGATTTCATATTCCAATTGAAATGATCCAATAAAATTGGTTTGTGCTGGAATAGTTACTTGATTATTTTCTACTGTGATATTGCCTATTTTAGGATCTTCTATATTTCGAAAAAATACTGGCGAAGTTATATTATCGTTTAATATTGGGTTAAATTGAATTTCGCTGTTATAAGCGCCTTCTATATTATCATCCACTGCCATAATATCGGTCAACACAAAAATATCAAGCGTATCAGCTGCATAATTTAAGCAATTTCCAAAACTACTGCTGACTATAACCGTATTCTGCCCATCTCTTAAATTACTAAACGATGGATTAAGGCTGGTCTCATCAAAGACATTAATTTCAGGATCTAAACTTCTCCAAAAAGGAGTGACCATGGCTGGCGCAATATCAACTTCTACTGAAGTAAATTCTTGGTCACATAAAAACAATTCTTCATCAAAGATCTCTATATATTGATCAGGAATTTCAAAGATATCAATGGTTAACGTGTTGGTAGTATCAGACTGACATCCATTTTTTACGGCTGCTACATTCAAAAAGTATTGAGCAGATGTTTCACCTATCAAAAAAGACAATTCAAAACAATTACTATTTGATTCTTCTATAATATCACCGCTGACTTGATCAATAATTACTATTTTGTCAAAATCTATATTATTTGCATCTACACAAATATTCAAATCTTGAGTGACGTCAGCACATACTTCTATATTTGTTGTCGTAAAACTAGGTGACAAGGGTTTAGGAATGAGACTTATTTCGAATATATCAGAAGTGTCTGATTGGCAATTTGTTTTTTGGGTATATACTTGATATTCTCCAACATTTTCTAAGCCTATATTTTCAATTTCTAAGGTGTTATCAGTTTCAATTATTTCACCTGTTGGTGTTATCCAAATGAATTCAGCATTAGATTCATTTTCGACGGTCAGCGTTAGTAAGTCTCCTTCGCATATCACTGAGGAACCAGAAATTTCTGGAGTAGGTGGCCTCTCTTCTAAAGTAACCATAACAGGATCGGAGTTTGAAGATCTGCAAGAATTGAGTTCTTGAATAACTTTATAGTCTCCAGTCAAATTGCTGTTAAAATTATTGAGCATTAATGATGGTTCGCTTGTTGTTATCGTACCAAGTGGTGTTGTCCAAATGTATCGGATTTGATTTCCTTGAACTGGATTTGTAATCTCTAATAAAAGATCTTCGCCTAAACATAAATTCAGATCACCTGTGACAATAGGAGTAGTTGGATTAATTGTAAATGAAACTAAGGTTTCAACAGGCGCTGAAGCGCAATTGTCTTGAATCACAATAAGTTGATATATTCCTGAATCATCTTGATCAATATCCTGAATTGTAGGTTCAATTTCATCAGATTCAAAGTTATTAGGACCACTCCAATGATATTGATAATTTCCTTGAGGAAAAACTGTTGAAACCAAATCAATAGAAGATCCAGTGTCCATACAATTTAGTGAAGTGTTACTTAGTGCAGTTATCGTAGGGCGGTCACCAACTTCAACATCGGTACTCGTAATGGCTGTGCAATTACTAGCTGTTGTTACTGTTACTGAATAAATGCCATCAATTGCTTCTAAATTTATTTCTCTTCCCGAATAAAAACTACCCGAAGGATCTTGCCATTGATAAGTGGCATTAGGAATAAATGATGAAGTTAAAGTTATAGAATCACCTTCGCAAACAGGTCCACTGTTAGAAGCCCCAATGTTTAAACTTGATTCAACAACAATCTCAAAAACATCTGAAGTATCAGAAAAGCAAATTTCGTTTTCAACCACAACAGTCCAATCACCTGATTGATCACTGTTGATAGCAGGAATAAGTAAGTTGTTATTGGTTACGGTAGTAAAAAGCTGACCATTAAAATACCAATGATATCTCGTTGCATTGGGGATATTTGGAACAGTAAGCACAGAGCTTTGACCTTCACAAAAGACGACTTCGCCTTCTATGATTGGTTGAGGTGGAGGTTGAAATAGGATAACTTCTGCAAAAGCAGGCACAGAATTACAAGCACCATTATTAATGATCAAACTGTATTGTCCTTCGTTTTCCTCATTGGCGTTGTTTATAACTTCTGCAAATTGTTCATCTGAAAAATAAGCATCTGGACCTCTCCATTCATAGGTAAAGTTATCATCAAAAATATCTGTTGAAAGAGCAATGTCCTGACCTTCACAAATAGAAATAAACGGGTTGTTAATGATAGCTTCAGGAGCGGGAAGTATTTCTATTTCCAATGTTGTAGATGGGTTTGAATTACAGCCTTCACCTTTTACTTCAACATAATAGAAGTGCTCTCCAAGACTTGGCGTCAACATTATGGTTGGCCCATCGGTTTCAGCTATTAAGATACCGTTAGGAGAAATGCCTTCGTACCAAAAATAGTTGACATCTTCTGTGAAGCTGTTTGAATTTATAAGTATTTCTTCACCTACACAATATGATGGCAATGAAGAATTTATTTGAGGACTGGTAAATTGGTTTATTTGAACATCAATGACTCCTTCAAAAACACATCCTCCATCTGTTGTAATTTGTAATTCGTAAGGCCCAGAATTTTGGTTATTAATATTTACAAGAATGGGATCTTTTTCATTTGAAACAAAATTGTTAGGTCCTTTCCAGGAATATAGTACTATATTATTGTTATCAATATTGGCAAATAATTTAAGTGTATCGGCAAAACAAAGTCCACTGATAAAAGTCGGATTAAGGGGCTCACCTGTAATAGTAAGATTGGCAACACAGGCCGAGAAATTATTATTGACATCTGTTGCTTGTATATTTACTGGCACAATCTTGTCAATGTCCAAACAAGATATTTCTGAAGGAAAAAATGTGGCATCTTCAATGCCACAATTATCATCTATAAAGATAGATAGATCATTCAAATTGATCAATAAATTTGTTGCACTGTCTGGTGACATTTCGATGACTTGATCTGTACAACTGATTGTCGGTGATGATACGTCAATAATATTGAGATCTGTTACACATGCGCCGATGTTGCCTTCAAAATCTAATGCTCGGTAAATCAATTCGTAATTACCGCTTCCAAGATTTATTAAAGGCTCGTTTTCAAAAATGACATTCTTTTGTTCATCCCGAACGAAAAATGTAGGTTGTATGTCGCTATACTGTAAGGTGACTTTGAAAAATGAAAACCTGTCTGCGCCTTCATTCCCTGTTATATTTTCAGGAAAACATGGAATGACACCTTCTCCAGAAAGCTTTTCAAATTGTATGGTAAATTTTATATCATTATCTAATGACCAAACAATAAATTGATTTTCTTCAATTAAGATTTTTTCCTTTTTCTTTTCGCAATCTGAGGAAGTGATTTCAAATATTTCATCGCCAAATTCAGATTTTATGACGACTCTTGACCCAGGTGAAATATTAAGTGCATATTCTACGATAATGACTGGCTTAAAAATTCTTCCGTCATTTATAATACCATCAAATTCTACAGGAAAATCAACAGCATGGTATAAACTATCATTCGTGTCTAATTCAAAATCAAGATAAGCATTGCCAACTGGTAAAGTTGCACTAAAGTCTGATGAGCCAAAACAATTATCAGAAAAATTTTCGATTTCAGGAAGAACAACATCTGTATCACATTGATCAAAAGGAAGTACAATATTTAAATCATTAGGACAGATTAATATAGGTGCAAAAGTATCTTTGATAGCTATGATTTGTTCGCATGATGCTGTATTGTTTGCACAATCACTGATAGTATAATTAACGGAATGTCTGCCGACTTCAAGGTCAAATTCCACAGCATTGTCTTTTGCAGATAAACTGAATTCTTGATCCAAAATAATATCCCACCTTGCGTCTATAGAATCCAAACAACTGTCTTCAAATTGTGGTAATTCAAAAAATAATTCAGTTTCACAATCGTCTCTATTTAGAATAATTTCTATGTCTGAAGGACATTCAGATAATACAGGTGCTATGGTATCCCTTATAGAAAAAGTAGCGACTTCTGAAGCAATATTACCACATGCATCAAATGTATAAAAAGTGACTTCTTGATTTGAAATGATGTTATTGATTAAAATAGCACCACATTCTGAAATTGAAATAATTGGCGTATCGGCATTTATAATTGCAGAAGTGTCTGTCAAATTTGGTAATTCTCTGGCGAATATTTTTGATGTATTACAGCCGTCTTCAAATTGTCCTCCTGCATAATTTTTAACCCAATTATCAAACAATGCTTCAACTGTATCTGTGCCGCAATTGATCATGGTATCTCTTGGTGGCGTAGTAAATAACGGTGGAGAAAAATCTTGTATTTGAATCGTTTGATCAATTATAAGCGCATTACCACAAACGTCTTCTAATTGCCATGTCCTTATGATTTGACTTTGACAGATGTTTGAAACCGTTAAACTGTCAGAGAAATTTACAATGACATCAGAACAATTATCTTGAAATGCGATTAATGATGAAACATCATTCAGGTTATCATCACAGTTCTTTATGATAATATTATTGAAGGTAATTGTTGGTGACAGAGTATCTACAACTTCAATGAATTGTTCATATAGTACACCGTTTTGGCAAGCATCACTTCCGCTCCATTGTCTTGTAATGGTATAATTAAAATAATTACATTGCAATGAATCAGCACCTCTGTTATTGAATTCAATTAATTGAAGTGGAATTATACCATCGCATTCATCCAAATATATAGGTGGAATTGTATCTAGGATTTGATTACAAAGTAATATGGTGTCGGATGGTCCAGAGACAAAAACTGGCGTAACATTGTCTTTAAAAATACCAAAATTTCCTCTTGTATTATTGATATTACCACAAGCATCACTTATAAAAAATGACACCTCCACAGTCCAATTACAAGAATCTCTAACGACGGGAATATTTATTGGGTCGCCGATGTTTAAGAATCCTGAGTTGCCTTGATTATCTTCCCAAATTAAATTTATCCAATCTGCTCCAGTATCACAATCATCTTGTGCCACCGCACCACCAAAGTTTTCTATCCAATTTATAAGCGAATCTTCAACTTCTTGGTTACATGTGACCATTACATCGATTGGCGGTGATATAATAATAGGCTGGACATTATCTTGAATCTGAAAAGCTGCGAAAAGGGTATCTACCGATGCATTGCCACAAGTATCAAGACCATAAAAACCCAAATTGAAATAATCATCACAATTAACTTCTAATTTGGATATTGAATCAATGGCTTCAGTTATGGTCAGTGTGGTTAATATTTGCGCAGTAGGATCATCAATTTGTGCACTTGCTGAATTTTCAATCCATAGCGTCAACAGGCTGTCAATATCTTCATGACAAAAAACCAGTGTGTCTTGAGGCTCATTTAAAAAAACAGGAGGAATGGAATCATTGGTAACACCACCTATAACTTCGACGCAATGTATTAAGGTCAAAATCATAGGAAAAAGGTATTTTCTTATCATATTCACTGGTAAATAACGATTCTTGAGACAGTCCTGTGAACCCTCAGATTGTAATTGTTAATTCTTTTCGAAAAATTAACCAATTTAGAACAAAAAATAGGAATTCTTCCTAATAAATGTCAAACAGATATGACCAGTGATTTTAAAAAGTTCGTTATAATTACATACCTTATTAGAGGATTTAATAATTTGAACTCATATTAGATAAATAATGCCAAAGAAGTCAAAAAAACAAGATACAGCTAAAGTCCATGATGAATTAAAAGGGTTTGATATCAAGATCAATCCTTTTGGGGAATTACAATCCAATTTTAACATTGATAAAATCAATGATTTTTTAAATGAAAACGTGGAAAACGCTAAAATTCCTGATAAGACTGAAGAAGAATAGGAAAAATTTAATACCTGAATGCAATTAATTAAATCTATAGCAATTGCCTTTGTATTTTTTTAACTTCTTTCTTTTTACTTTCTTCTTTCTTTTTTTTCGCTTTTTTCTATTCGAATAGTCTTTGGCATCACGAGAAACCAATAATGACTTTACTTCTGTATGCTGTAATGCATCTTCTTCAACTTCTAATTCTGATTTTTCTTTTGCCTCTTCTACTTCCGGTTCCTCTATGTCTTCAAAGAAATATGAAAAGCCATTTTCAGTTTCTTCAATGACCATTTGTGTATTGGAAATTTTTGACTCAAGCATCAAAGCTTCTAATTCACAAATACATGCAACAGTAGGCAGTTGTGCTGTTGATTGCGCAGAGAATAAAAAGACAGTTAATAATGAAATTGAAAATTGGAATTTGAATGAGGAATTGTTAAGCATGGCCTGATTTTTAATTTAAATTGACAATTAACTTCTAAAAAGTACAGTTAGGACAGATGAATCGGCAATAATTATTGATGAATCAGGTTTATAAAAATATTTAGTAAAACAAGTTTTACATTTTGTACAGTTGATTTTTTCTTGAAACAACTTACTGTGTATATACAGTGCATGATAATCTATTGATTTGAAAAAAAATATGTAAATGGAAGCTGCTGACCCACAATTGATTTATTTAATACCTGTTTTATCAGCGACGATAATAGGCGTATGTATTCATTTTTATTATGCTGGAAAAATTAAAGTATTAATAGGAGATAAGAAACATGCTCAATCACTTTCGGACTTACTTAGAGTTGAACTGGAACAGGAACGTTCTTTTTTGAGTGAAGCGAAATCTAAAATTGAGCATTATATTGGTAAAAGTTCGGCTCAAGAAGCAGAATTAAAGCATTTGAATATTAAATATCAAAATCTTTTGGATGATAATGATCAACACATTCAAAAGTTTGAAAATATTGCCCACCGCATTTTAAAGTCGCAAAGTGTAACATTAAATGAATATCAAACGAAGGGAATGCATGATATTCTAAACCCTTTGAAAGAAAGAATAAAAGTATTTGAGGAAAAAATTGAAAAATCAAATTTGGCATCCGTGCAGCGCCATCAATCTTTAAAAGAACAAATTAAGTATTTGAGTTCTAAAAGCGATCAAGTAGCAAACGATGCTAATAACTTAGCTAAAGCCTTAAAAGGCAATTACAAGCAACAAGGCAATTGGGGAGAACTGATCTTGGAATCGATTTTGGATAAGTCAGGTTTGCAAAAAGATAGAGAATATTTTGTACAAGTAGCAGAAAGAAATGATAATGGGAAATTATTAAAACCTGATGTTGTCATCGAATTGCCAGAAAACAAAAAGTTGATTATTGATTCAAAAGTGTCTTTGTCTGCATTCAGTCAAATTGTGAATGCTGAAAGTAACGAAGAAGCTGAAATTCATAAGCGGAATCATTTAATTGCTGTAAGAAATCATATCGATACCTTAGCGAGGAAAAATTATCATAATCTTTATCAAATTGGAAGTCCAGATTTTGTTATGATGTTTATTCCAATTGATACAGCATTTATAGCTGCTCTGGACATGGATAGCAATTTATATAATTATGCTTTTGATAAGAATATTGTAATTGTCACTTCTTCTACACTTCTAGCAACGCTTAAAACTGTCGAGACAATGTGGCGTAATGAAAAACAAAACAAACATGCCATTGAAATTTCTGTTGAAGCAGGAAAGATGTATGATAAGTTTGTAAACTTTCTTGAAGACATGAAAAAACTGGGAACACAAATGCAAACAGCCCAGAATACTTATCAGGAGTCCATGAAAAAATTGAGTTTTGGAAATGGTAACTTAATTAAGCGAGCTGAAAAAGTAAGGTCATTAGGGGCAAAAAATAATAAAAAAATATAGATTGAGTTTTGAAATAAAAAAAGGTGAAGGCGAGTGCCTCCACCTTTTTGAATTTTATTTATAAATATTTATTCTTTGATAAACTGTACCACACGTCTTGCATCATTATCTCTAATCACAATATAATACTGTCCACTTGGATAATCATTAGTCATTATATTCAAAGTGTTTTCACCATTTATCAATGTTTTAACCATACTTGTCATTTTTTGAGATAAAACATTAATCACATCAATGTTTACTTTCAGATTAGTATTTGAATGAATAGTTACATTTAAATTATCGAAAGTAGGATTTGGAAAAACATTAACCTCTTCCACTTCTTCAATCAGATCTTCATTTCCTGATGTAAATCCTCCCTCTAAAGCATCAGGTATAGAAATAGAATAGCCATTATTTATAGTGCCATCACTATTGATCAACATCATAACGATATGCATGTTGTCTAAATTGAAAGAAGCTGGAATTTGATATTGGTAATTGAACAATCTCATTTCATCTTTTTTTAATTCAGTTTCAAAGCTTGAAGCATCGCCAGCATAACCAAGAGGCACTGCTCTTGCCACGTGATCGTAAACCATACCAGAAGCTGGAACAGTGGCTGGAAGATTTTCATATCCACCCATTGGACCTCTGTCACCACCAGCATAATAATTTGATTGTGCATATCCTGAACTTGTTCCTGTGACACCATCTTCCGTTATAACGATTGCAATTCTGTTGTCTCCATCGATTAATCTTTTTGCTACAACCTCGCTTGAAAAGTCAAGCCTTCGTGTGCTTTCGTCAAATGACGCTCCAACTGAAAATGAAGCCAATGGATTTTCAGATATGTAATTTAGAAACGGTAATTCTAAGTCTTCAATAATGCCAAATCCAGTATCAACAGATCTTCTCATAACTGTTGCACCAGGATAACCCGTAAAGCCATGTTGACCATCATAATTTGACACAACCATTGGATCTCCATTGTGAACAGCGATTCCAATAAATCTTTTACCGTATTTTTTTGTCAACGCTTCTAAAAAGACGGCACCTCTTGGACAAAATCCGCACCATGTTCCCGTTCCTTCTTCGACAATAATATTTTTTCCTTCTTTTGGCGTTACGCCCAAAACTTGACCAGAAAAAATGTTGTTACAAAATTCCTCATCTGTTTCATTATTTAATTTTAGTAATTCAACTTTAATGTCTGCATTACCTTCAGCAATGACATACATTTCAGGAATTTCAAATTCATAAGCATCACCTTTAGCTAATGTCAAATTGTCAAAGGTGAAGTTTTTGTCTCCATCAGGAAACTTTACAACCACTTCTGCAGAAGTAACCATTTCACTTCCAGTATTTGTTATTGTTCCTGTTATGCCTTGTTCCATTCCAGTAAATCCTGCTGCCGGAACTGAGCTCATCGCTAGTGCGCCGTCCAACCTTTTTTCTTCAACATTTGTATTATGTGAAAAAGTTACATCATCAATGTAAAAAGCATTTCCTGTAGTTGGATAAATATTAGCAGAGGCTACAGCATTAAATCCATTTGTAAATGACCCAATACATTCGTTGTTGACATTTATTTTCCAAGAGTTTTCTGTCAAATTTATTTCGTAATCAACAGTGATCCATGAATCTTTTTCATATGTCGAACCTAATGCCAAGCCATTATCGCTGTTACTAAATTGTATCTCGCCTGAAGGTAAAAAATAAGCATTGTGACACCAAACTTGTCCAATCGCTTCTTCGCCTTGGAAATTCCAATATGCGCTTCCGTTTTCAGGAATATAAATTTTTAGTGAAAAAGTAAATAGACCAGATTCGTATTTGTCACCAAAAGGTAAAACAATATCTACAGGTCCTCCGCTTGGTGCTGTAGAAGAAAAGAAGATTGAGTTCTTACCACTAGATGCCATGTCATCCGTTATTTTAACATCTAAACTTCCTCCTGTTGCACCACTCCATGTTGTCCAATCAGGAGACACATCGCCTAAATAATTGCCAGGAGAGTAAGATTCGAAATCATCATAAAAAGTGATTTGTGCGTTAATCAAACTTGCTGCAAAACAGAAAAGAAACAGACTGTATAGTTTTTTCATTGGTTGTAAGTTTAGTTTTGAAATTTGGTTTCCCTCTAATTTACTGATTTAATCAATTAACCCTGAAAGAAAAAACTTAAAAACAAGCTCAAATCGCAACTAAGACCTTATTTATACTTCATTTTCATAAATAGAATGATCGATGCCAAGCTAAGTGTAATACTATTTGCAATTATAATTGGAAAATCATTTATGCAATAGCCATAAATTAGCCAGAGAACGACACCGAGAGTAAAGAAAATATACATCAATAGAGAAATGTCCTTCGTGTGTTTAGTTTTTATGACTTTAATGGCTTGCGGTAAAAAAGAAATTGTTGTGAATGCGGCTGCACAAAGTCCAATGATGGTAACATTTTCCATTTTAACGGTTAGAGTTTGAATTAGAAAGGTAACAAAGATGTCAAAATATTTCCAAATCAAATTAAAACCGAGAGATAGAAGATTTTTACGATGTCAATAAGTATGACATACAAATTTTTATTTTACTTGATAATAAATAGAGGAACTTCAGTATAGAGCGACAATTTCTTTATATTGTTTTGATTGTTTACTGAATCAAAAATATGATTTTGTTTATCACGAACCATCAACATTTCAACTGGATTTTCTTCAACAAATGTTTCAAGAGCTGACGAAAAGTTTCTATTATGTAGTGTTAGAAAATCTGTATTTTCAGAAGGGTTAAAATCAATTAAATCTTTATCGTAAGCGTCATCTTGTCTCACATACAAATAGGTCATTTTTGCATTAAATAAGTTGGCATAATGATTTGTTAATTCAAGATGCTTTTTCAGATTATTTGGATTATTAAAAGCGAAAACTATTTTTTTTATTTTTTTATATTTTGCATCTTTTGGGATAAGTAAAACATTAGATGGCGATTTTTTAATTACTGACAAGGACACAGAACCAAAAAGATTATTTTGAATTGAGTGACCTGTACTTCCCATAATGACCAACTCAGGTTTTGAAGTAGTTATAAGGTTAAGTAATTCATTATTTACATGACCAATTTTATAATTTTTTTCGATCAATGATGCCTTAAGTAAATCGCTCTTCCAATCAAAATCTACTTGCGATATGAACTGATCAAACCTCTTCTCGATTTCAACTTTTTCTTTGATTGAGGAATGGACATGGAGAACTGAAGTGACAGCATCGATTTGAGTAGCAAATCGGTGAGCGAACATAAATGCATTGGTGGAAGTTTCAGAAAAATCAACAGGAACGACAACTTTTTTTAGAGAGCCAAAATTTTCTCTTGATAGAATATCGCTTAAAAACTTTCTGAGTTTATTTTTTAACTCGTTATTTTTTCCAAGCGTAACTATCGACTCATTATTTAATTGAACCGCAGGAATTGATTCTAATTTAAGTTCTAAAAAAGTGTTGATATCATCAATAATATCAATATCGTAATTAAGCATTGCATTATTCAAGTACTTATGAATTGTAGAAGTGATAAACTGCTGTGATGTTGTACCAGTTCCGAAAACTTTTACAATATTCTTTTTCACTTTACACGTTAGTATACTCAGCTACAGCGCCATTACTTTTAGCTAATGTTGAAATAATGTCATATGTTGTTACGATCCCCTTAAGGTTGCCATCTTCAACAATTGGAATGGCATGAAACATATTTTCTTTGAAAACTTCCAAAGCCACATTAATCTTATCAGTAGGTTCCATTGTGGCAATACCTTGCGTCATGATATCTTGAACCTCGTAATTGTTCATTCTGATGTCTTCAATTCTTTCATCGGTATTATCATTCAGAAATCCTCTTCTAAAGAATAAGTAATCAGACTTACTCACAATGCCAATTAATTTCATATCATTGACTACAGGAATATGATGAATTTTCTTGTCATTAAATATTTCTGCGGCTTGAGAAATACTTGCATCTGGACTCAAAGTGATGACGTCCTTTGTCATTATAGAGGAAATAGGATTTAATAAATTCATATTTTGTATTTTTATCAAAGATCATTTTATCATTTTGACATACACATGATTTATATCATTTGGTAAAATGATTGATGTCATAATCCACTAGATTTAGCTATTTTACCTTCGTATATAATAGCGCATACAAATAACAACACATGAAAAAAATATTGGTTATTGAAGATAACAATGAGGTAAGAGAGAATTTGTGTGAAATTTTAGAACTTTCAGGGTACAAAGTATTTGAAGCTGAAAATGGCGTTGTTGGCGTTAATAAAACGCGTGAATTATTACCAGATTTGATTATTTGTGATGTTATGATGCCAGAATTGGATGGTTTTGGCGTATTAAAAATTTTAAATAAATCGCCCGAATTAATGCATATTCCTTTTATGTTTTTAACGGCGAAAGTTGAAAAACAAGATTTTAGAAAAGGGATGGGACTCGGAGCTGATGATTACATTACCAAACCATTTGATGATGTTGAATTGATTGAATCCATAGAAATTCGATTAAAAAAAGCTGAGAGATTACGAGGTTTAGATAATTCTGAAGCTGGCGTAAGACAACTTTTCAATGCTGCCAAAGGAGAAGAAGAACTCAAAAAATTATCAGAGGATAGAGAACTTAGAAAGTATCAAAAGAAAGACATCATATATGAAGTCAACAATTATCCTAACTGGCTTTATTTTGTTGTAAGCGGCCAAATAAAATGCTTTAAGATTAATGATTTTGGCAAGGAACTCATCACTCATATTTATGGACCGGGTGATTTTTTTGGATTTTTACCGCTCCTTACAGACGGCAAATACGAAGACTCCACTGTAGTTCTTGAAGATGCAGAAATCAGCATGATTCCACCAGAGGATTTTAAATTACTTCTTTTTAATAATAGAGATTTTGCAGCTAAATTTATTTCAATGTTAGCACATCATGCTGACTACAATGAAAAGCAATTACTCAACTTAGCGTACAGTTCAGTAAGAAAGAAAGTGGCTAATGCTTTAATAGCTGTAGTAAATAAATCTGTCGGCAATAAAATTGATTTAAGAAGAGAAGATCTGGCATCCTTAGCAGGTACAGCAAAAGAAACAACAATCCGAACAATTTCTGATTTTAAGTCAGAAGGCTTCATTGAAATTCAAAATGGTAAAATTGAAGTAGTTGATATCAAAGCACTTGAAAATATTCCTCAGTAATAATTTGTCTAAAAATCATGCGATAAACTGATTCTTAGTTCTTTATATTTATTTAATATATTTTCGAATCCTGGAATATATTTGTATTCAGCATGTCTTCGGTAAACATAGTATTCAATACCAATAAGCAAATCTTTAAAAATAGGATATTGATATTCTAACTTTATAATTGTTGAATTCTCGATGCCATCAAGATGCTCTTCACTATAAATAATCCAATTATTAAAACTACCGAAAATACGTCCCCACTTTTGAATAGCTAAAAATGCTTCAGCTTCAAAATATATACCTTGTCCGTAAATGTAGTCTCTTAAGAATTCTCCACCGTCTTCCGTAAAAATATCTATCACTTCTACCACCTCAGAATTAGAACTGCCAAAAAGAATGAATCCTGATTTCAGAGATCCCGAAAAGGCAGTTATACCCTCAAAGTATTTGAAATTGTAATCTCCCGAAATAGCTAATGATCCAATTTTAAAAAGTGGATTATGAATGTAATCAAAGTGTTGTGAAATTGTAATTGTAGAATGTGAACTCAATACATTATTAAAAAGAGGCGCGTGAGAAATTAAATTAAAGTAAAATTTCTTCTTGTCGTTTATATGCGAGAAGTCCAACCATGATTTTAAAATGAAAAAATCAAATGGTTTGTAATTAACTTTTCGATCAAATAAAGTACCGTAGATCAAATTAAATTTTAAATGTCCCCAAGGTTGAAAGTTGGCATCTAAATTTGATTGCAAAACATGGTTCGTTCCAATGCTCAGATTTGTAATCACCTTGGGTAAGTCGTCATCATTTTTTCTAGCGAAATTTGAGGTATAATCATTGATTAAACTGTTGAATTGAAGTGTGGGGTTGATTATCGTGACTGCAGCATTTCTAAAAAATTTATGCTTCCTTTTTTGATCATTTCTTAAAAGACTTAAAGAAAGTCGATGGGTAACCTCACCTAAATAAGCACCGCCTAAAACTGTAGTATACCAATCGATAATACTAGGCGGAAAAGTTTCTCCTAAATATTCCCAACTCAAACTGCCAGCCATGACATAAGGAATTGATTCTAAAAAAGAATAACCATTATGTCTTGCGGCATTGTAAAAAAGAGATCCATGAAAGGGATGCCCGAAAAAGTTTGTACCAAAGGCATCTCCATCCGATGAAAATCCTGAAGTAATGTTATTACCCCAATCATCTAATCCTACCTTTGCCCAATCTTTGTTGAGCACCCAAGCGTCAAATCTATTGATTAGAATATTTGAACTTAAAACCTGTGAGCTGATTAAAGCAGGTTTAGCCGGATTGTAATCATTTATATTTTTTAGAAGAAGACTGTCATGCTGTGCTTCAATATTATGAATACTTGTAATGAATATTATAATATAGATTTTTGCCAAAAATTGAAATTTCTTTATCAAGTCTTTTTACTTATTCAAGTAAAAGTATTGCAGGTATTTTCCTTGTATGGTGATATTTATCATCCTCAATGATAATATTGATCATCGTATAAAAATGCATCATCGGCTATTTTTGAGATAAAAGAAAAATTATGCCTAATCATGCTTCATTTAAGGAGTTTGCCTTTGTCATTTTAATTATAATTCTATTCTTGATTATTCTATTTTCATTAGCTATGTACATTTTCGTAAAATGAGTAATACAGAGTTGATAAATGAAACTGTGACCAGATGTACACATTGTGGAAATGATTGTCGTGATGAGTCTATTAAGGAGGTGGAGCTTATATTTTGTTGTTCTGGATGTTTGGTCGTATATCAATTGCTGACCAAACATAACCTTTCATCATATTATAACTTCGAAGAATTTCCAGGGTCAGAAATTAAAAATCAAGCTTCACATCAATATGCTTATTTAGATGATCCCAGTGTTATTGAGAAGCTCTTGCTATTTAATGAAAATGGATTAGCGAAAGTTTCGTTTAAGTTACCACAAATTCATTGCAGTGCTTGTCTTTATTTATTGGAGAATATTGGATTGATAAATGAAGCTATTTATTTCTCTAAAGTAGATTTTTTAAAGAAGAAAGCGGTTTTTCATTTTAGAATTAATGAAGTTTCACTAAGAGAGCTGGCGGAACTATTAAGTAAAATTGGATACAAACCGGAACTTCAGTTTGACAAATTAGATGAGCAAAAAACCAACTCGAAAGCTTTTCGTGTCTTGGCTTATAAAATCGGATTATCTGGATTTGCATTTGGTAATATAATGCTTTTTAGTTTTCCAGAATATTTGGGTTTTGTAGATGGTGGGTCGGTTTTTTATTTGAGTTACATCAATATAGCACTCATCATTCCAGTATTATTGTACAGTGCTTCAGATTATTTTGTGTCTGCTTATAAGTCATTAACTTTTGGAAAAATAAATTTAGACTTTCCAATAGTTCTTGGAATGGCTACCCTTTTTTTAAGAAGTTTATATGAAATATTATTTCAAGTAGGTGAAGGTTATTTAGACAGTCTTGCAGGCTTTGTTTTTTTCTTGCTTATTGGAAAATGGTTTCAATCTGTAACATATCAGCAATTAGATTTTAACCGGTCTTACAAATCTTACTTCCCAATTTCAATAATGGTAAAAGAAGGTTTTAAGTGGTTCTCAAAATCGATAGATCAAATTGTTAAGGGAGATATCTTAATGATACGGAATCAAGAATTAATTCCCGTAGATTGTAAACTTCTCAGAGGAAAAGCTAGGATAGACTACAGTTTTGTTACTGGAGAATCAGATTTAATGTCCAAAGAAATAAATGATCTTCTATTAGCAGGAGGAAGACAAGTAGGGGAGAGTATAGAAGTTGAAGTAACAAAAAAAGTTGATCAATCGTTTTTAACCCAATTATGGAATGAAGGTGTTTTTAAGGAAAACTTAGCATCAAGTTCCAGTCAATTGATCAATCAAGTTTCAAAGTATTTTACCATTACAATTATTGGTCTTGCTTTATCTACTTTGGTTTATTGGTGGTTTAAAGACGATCAAATTGCTTTCACTTCATTCACCTCTGTATTGATTGTAGCCTGTCCATGTGCTTTGGCACTAGCGATGCCATTTACTTATGGCAATATTATCAGATTGTTGGCACGTATTGGCATTTATTTACGCAGTGTAGAAGTTATTGAGCATATTCAAGATGCGAATTTTATTGCATTTGATAAGACGGGTACCATTACCGATAGTCAAAAAATGAAAGTTACTTTTGAAGGTGAAGATTTAAATGAGCGCAATGCTTCTTCTATAAAATCTTTGTGTGTACACTCATCGCATCCAATGAGTCAAGCCATTGTAGATTTTTTGGATGATGTAAATACAAGTAGAATTGAAAATTTTGTTGAACATGTTGGCGAAGGATTAGAAGCTGAAATATCAGGAACAACCATCAGGTTAGGTTCATCCTCATTTATCTTTGGTACAATAGCATCTTCACAAAGTGGTGTTTTTGTTCAAATTGATGGACGATATATTGGGCACTTTAACTTTGCTCATGAAATACGAAAAAATATTAGACAAGTATTAAGCCAACTCAAAGCTAAATTTGCTTTATCGCTATTATCAGGAGACAGTAACAGAGATCAAAAAAGAATGGCTTCATTGCTAGGAGAGAATGCAGAAATAAAATTCAATGCATCTCCAAAAGAGAAATTGTCGTTTATTCAGTCTAAGCAAAAAGAAGGATACAAAGTAATGATGGTCGGAGATGGTCTTAATGATGCTGGTGCATTGAAACAAAGTAATGTTGGTGTTGTCATTTCTGATAATGTAAATAACTTTTCACCTTCTTGTGATGTTATTCTTGATGCAAAATCGTTTGATAAATTTGGTGATTTTATAACTTATTTACAAAGAGCCAGACTTGTCATTTATGGTGCTTTTTTCTTGGCTATAGTTTATAACTTAATTGGATTGGGCTTCGCTGTTACTGGAAATTTAAAACCGATTATAGCAGCTATTTTAATGCCATTGAGTTCAATTACGATTATCATTTATGGATTGGTCGCTAGTTACTTAACTTTTCAATCTGCTTTCAAATAATATTCTTTTTTCGATCCTAATGACACATTATTGGATTCTTAATGGCTTCCCAAAAGTTTAATGTTTCAGGTAAGTTAACTACTATTCCACGATAAATTAAAAATACGCCTAAGAACAGATTGGCAAGCGGATATACTTTCTTAAATAAAGGTCTTAATTTTTGACCGAAAGTTTGGGATCCGATAACGAGAAAGAATAAAGCTGGGATAGTGCCGATGCCAAAAAATGTCATAAACATACCTCCTTCAATGATTGTTTTGGCACTTAAGGCTCCAGCTATTGCTAAGTAAATTAATCCACATGGCAACAAGCCGTTAATCATCCCTAATAATAAAGTTGGTTTGCCTTGAGCTTTTGTTACAAGCCCATAAATTTTGTTACTGATTGCATTTACAGCATTGTTGATAATTTTAAATCGCCGTGCTTTTGATTCCAGATTTAATGTAAAATAAAAAGATAGAATTAATATAAATCCGATTAATACAGAAAGATATTTTTGCAAATCCACAACAACCAGCATTGAACCAATTGAAGCAAATAATATTCCCAAGAAAGTATAGGTAATGGTTCGCCCGACATTATAATTTAAAGCATTGAAAAATTTCTGAGGTTTTGTTGCCTTGGGTTTGTTGCAAAATAAAATGGCCAATGGTCCACACATTCCAATACAGTGTAGACTACCTAATAAGCCGAGTGAAAATGCTACAAAATACACTATATACTAATTTCTTTTTCGTGATAGTAATTATTTGACTTGTCTTGCCAGTCAATCTTTAAAGTCCACTTTCCTTTAATCATCTTTTGAGTATCATAAGAAAAGTTGTTTTCATTTATATCAATTTTAAAATCTTTATTTTTATCTGAAGGACGATAGAAATGAATTTGTCCTTTTAGAGATTCAGCATCTAAGAAATTGAATGTTATTTTATTATCTTTTTTACTTGTTTTTACAATCAGGTTATTAGATAGTTTTTGATTTTTTATCTTATCAATCTGACTTTGATAGGCTAAATCTTCTTTGTAATAATCATCTACCACCAAGTTGTGTTTCACTTGCATTGATTGAAATAGAACAAAGATTAGTGTACACGTAAAAAAAAGATAAAATATAAAAATACCTTGTCCCCAATTTAATTTAAATTTCATAGTAGTTATTTTCTTGGTCCAATAAAACTTGTTTTCGTTTCATCTATCAATTTGCCATCTGCAAATACTTCAACCGTTAAAGTTGTTTTTCTTGATTTTAATTCTTGTCCATCGATTTTTATAAATAAGGCACCTTCGGATATTTTATTTGATTGTGTTATTGGTGCTTGCCCTACAAATTCTATGACAGCCTCATCGAAGTTTTTAATTTTAAACTGTACTTCAGATTCTAAGTTGCTTTTATTAATCAGTTGGTAATTATACAAGTTGCTTATCACGCCTTTGTCTTCTTGATATAACATGCCTGGCGTTCTTAGTAACAGCGTTTCTATACTTGATCTTGAAATAAATAAAAATGATTCAAGTCCAATGAGCAGAACCAACACGAGGGAATACGCTGCAACTCTGCTGTTCCATAATGAACTAACACCTTTTGTTATAGCATTGTAGCTATCGATTCTGATCAAGCCTGTTGGCTTTTTAATTTTTATCATTACTTCATCACATGCATCCATGCAAGCTGTACAGTTTACACATTCCAACTGCGTCCCATTTCTTATGTCTATTCCTGTTGGACAAACTTTTATGCATAGATCACAATCTATACAGTCTCCTTTGACTGGTTCAACCGTATTTATTTTATCTAATTCCGCTTTTAGAAGATCAGCAGGACAATTTGAATCGTTTTTTTTACAAGTGCTGCAACCATCTTTACAATCAGATTTTTTCCCCTTTCTTGGTTTTATTAAATGTCCTCTCGGTTCGCCTCTAACAAAATCATAACTGACAGCTAAAGAATTTTCATCTAACAAAACCCCTTGTAGTCTTCCGTATGGACATATTGTAGTACATACCTGCTCGCGCATAAATGCAAACACGCCATAAAACATGCCAGTGAAAATGACCATAGCTGCAAATCCTTTCCAGTGTTCTTGTACTGGTGATGTTATGATGTCCCAAAGTGCATCAACACCAATAATGTATGATAAAAAAGTATGGGCAATAAAAGCAGAAATTAAAATGAAAATAGTGTGTTTTAAAACCTTTTTTCTGATTTTGCCATTAGAAGACATCGGCCCCTTATTCAATTTTATTTGTGATTTGTAGTCACCCTCAATCCAATATTCAATTCTTCGGAATACCATTTCCATGAAGATCGTTTGAGGACATATCCACCCACAAAATAAGCGCCCATAAATCACAGTAAACAAAACGATAAAAACCATACCTATCAGCATGGCTATAACGAAAAGATGGAAATCTTGAGGTGGAAAATATATACCGAAAATAATAAACTCAGATTTAGGAATATTAAATTGCATAAAGGGAACGCCATTCATTTTTATAAATGGCATTCCAAATAAAATCAATAACAAAAAGTAGGAAACATATTTTCGTATGTCATAATATTTTCCTTTAGGTTTTTTTGGATAAATCCAAATACGCTTGCCTTTACTATCAACAGTTGCAAGTTTATCTCTATATGCTTCCTGCGCTACTTCTTTCATTCTTCTTCTTTATTCATTGCTATTTTTGTTGGATCTTCACCTTCCCATATTTCTCCTTGTGGTGCCTTCTGATTTGGTGGGTCAGTCCCTTGCAGCGTCACAACATAGCTGGCAAGTTTTTGAATAGAAGCAGGTTGAAGTTGCGTTTTCCAAGCGATCATTCCTTTTTCCGGTACACCGTATTTAATTGATTTAAAAATATCTTTTATTCCACCACCATGTATCCAGTATTTGTCGGTTAGATTAGCTCCGATTCCACCTTGTCCATCAGGTCCATGGCAAACAGCACAAGAAGTAATAAATCTTTCTTTACCTGCTTGTAAAGAAGCGGCGTCATCTAAAAAGATTACATTAGTTTCGTCAATATTGTCTTCTTGGGAAGCTAAGAAATTTCGTTTTGCCTCTTCAGCAATTTCAATTTCTGCCAGATATTCTGAATGTTGGTCTAAACCTAAATCAGAAATATGATAAACATATATGTAGCCGATACCCCAAACAATTGTAAGGTAAAATGTGTAAAGCCACCAGGGAGGTAATGAATTGTCTAACTCACGGATACCATCATAATCATGTCCTAAGTCAATATCCTCTTCTTTATCCATTGGAATCAGTTTCCAAGCACGATCATAAATCTTTTTGAAAAAGGAAGGCTCATTTTTCGAAGTATTAATTCCGCTTTCGCCCGTGATCTCTTGTATCTTATAATCCATCATCGATTTGGCCAAACCCCAGAGGGATGAGAATGCATAAATGATTACCATAAATGCAAGAAGGAATATAATATTCTCAAACGCCCAGTCCAATGCCAGACTTGTATTTGTACTTTTTCCAATAAGTATTATTGGAGATAAGAATGATAAGAATAATAAATATTTTAAATGTTTCATGGTCACTAATTCGATTTTAATTATTCGGTAAATCATTGTCTTCATCAAGAGGGAGACTTGCCAATCTGTTTATTTCTCCGTTGTCTTTTTTAAATATCAAATATGCTGACAATGAAAAAATTGTGAAGAAGGTAGTCAGAGCAAAAACTGCCATCCAATTAATGTTTCCAGCGGATTCTAAAATATATTTATACATTGTTTTCTATTTTAATTGTTATCAAATTATTTAGGCTTTATATCAGTACCTAACCTTTGCAAATAGGCGATTAACGCAACGATTTCCTTATCTTCAAGATTTTCTTGCTCTACACCTTCTGATCTCAACCTTTCCGCAATTTCTTTTGCTTGTTCTTTTAGGATATCGACAGCTTGATTTTCATAGTCATAAGGATAAGGTGTGTTCAATGTTTTTAATACGCGAATTTTAGCTTTTGTATAATCGGTATTTAAGTCTTGAGTTATCAGCCAAGGATAAGGTGGCATAATAGATCCTGGCGAAATACTTTCTGGATCTTCCATGTGGTGATAATGCCAGCTATCTGGATATTTTTGTCCGATTCTATGCAGGTCTGGCCCTGTTCGTTTACTTCCCCATAAGAATGGTCTGTCATAAATGAATTCTCCTGACTTTGAAAACTCTCCATATCTTTCTGTTTCTGATCTGAATGGTCGTATCATTTGAGAATGACAACCGACACAGCCTTCTCTGATGTATAAATCTCTGCCTTCTAATTCTAAAGCTGTATAAGGTTTGACAGTTTTAATTTTAGGAATATTATTATCAATGACGAGCATTGGAAATATTTCAACGAGTCCACCAATCAAAACAAGGACAGTACTGGCGATCAGTAATTGAATAGGTCTTCTCTCAATCCATCGGTGCCAATGTTCTCCTTTATGAGCGATATATTTTTCTCTTTTTGGGGCACTGGCCTCTACATCTCTAACTAATTGTCCACTTTTAGCAGTTTTAATTAAATTGTAAATCATAAGGATCACACCCACAACATAGATGGTTCCTCCTAATGCTCTGAGACCATACATTGGTATTATCTGCGTAACAGTTTCTAAGAAATTTCCAAAAGCTAAGTATCCTTCTTCTGTAAATTTCTTCCACATCATACTTTGTGTCCATCCAGCCCAGTATAGCGGAATTGTGTAAAACATAGTTCCCAGGGTTCCTAACCAAAAGTGTGTGTTGGCTAGTTTTACTGAATGTAATTTAACATTGTACAACCTTGGCCATAACCAATAAAGAATACCAAAAGTGAGCATGCCATTCCAGCCTAATGTTCCTACGTGTACATGTCCTACTGTCCAGTCTGTATAATGACTAATTGCGTTTATTGACTTGATACTTAAAAGTGGTCCTTCTAATGTTGCCATACCATAAGCGGTGACAGCAACTACCATAAACTTCAATATTGGATCACGCCGTACTTTATCCCAAGCTCCTCTTAATGTCAATAGTCCATTGAGCATTCCTCCCCATGAAGGAGCAATCAACATCAAACTAAAAACAGTTCCTAAAGATTGCGCCCAATCAGGTAAGGAAGTATATAAAAGGTGGTGAGGACCAGCCCAAATGTAAATAAAGATTAAAGCCCAAAAGTGAATTATTGATAGCTTATAAGAGTATACAGGTCTGTTGGCAGCTTTAGGCAGAAAGTAATACATCAAACCTAAGTAAGGTGTCGTCAAAAAGAAAGCCACAGCATTATGACCATACCACCATTGAATCAAAGCATCTTGTACTCCAGCAAAAACAGGAATACTATCCCACATATGAACGGGAATTTCTAGGTTTTTAATCACATGCAAAACTGTTACCGTTACCCAAGTCGCTATATAAAACCAAATAGCCACATACATGTGGTGTTCTCTTCTTTTGAGAATTGTCGCAAACATATTGATACCAAATACAATCCATACCAATGCTATAGCTATATCTATTGGCCATTCCAATTCTGCATATTCAGCAGAACTGGTGATGCCTAACGGTAGTGTAAGTGCTGCAGCCAAAATGATTGCTTGCCATCCCCAAAAATGAATTTTTGAAAGCAAATCACTCCACATTCTTGCTTTTAACAATCGTTGAAGAGAATAGTACACACCCATGAAAATACCATTTCCAACAAATGCAAAAATAACAGCGTTGGTGTGCAACGGTCTAATACGACCAAATGATATGTACTGGGATTCAAAATTTAATTCGGGCCATATTAATTGAAGGGATGCGATGAGTCCAACCAACATACCCACCAATCCCCAAAGAGCAGTAGCAATACCAAAATTTCTTACACTGGTATTGTCATACTTAAAAGTTTCAATCTGCGACATTTTGATGTGAATTTTTTTCGTTTGATAAGTTTTTATTTGAATTTGTATCCTTTGGATGGGATATCATATCATCATCTACGAGGAGCCTCAGTGATGGTGTGTAGTCATCGTCAAATTGGCCATCGCCAACTGCCCAAAAGAAGGCAAATAAGAAACCAATTGCAATGAGTAAACTGATAGCAATCAGAAGGATAATAATCTTCATCTATCTTTAAATTTAGGGCAAGATAGAGCTTGTAATCACCCCATTTTATGATATAGATTACCAGCTAGAATGATTAAAATCATCACGCTTAAAAGACTAAATTTAAAGTATTGGACTACTCAATCTGGCAAGGCCTTCCATAAACATATTTCTATCAGCTCTATGTAAAAAATCAGGTAACGAAAGCTCCTCACTACTTAAAGCATCTTCATGAAAGTGGGCCTTTAAGTCTAGACATGTTTGCTTGTCATAAATGATGGCATTCACTTCAAAATTGGTCTTAAAACTACGCTCATCAACATTGGCAGTCCCAACACTAGAAACAATGTCATCACTGATAAATACTTTGTTATGTAGAAAACCTCCATGGTATAGATAAATTTTAACGTTGGAAGCTAATAATTCTTCGAGATAAGTAAACATACACCACCTCATCCATTTGTAATCCGATTCATACGGCATCATCAATCTTATATCGACACCGCTTAAAGCTGCTGTTTTTAAGGCCATTAAAATTGAATCGCCAGGAACAAAATAGGGTGTAGAAATATAAACATACTCTTGGGCATCACTTATAAGCGTAAAGTATTGCTGTAAAATGCCATTAAACTGAGAATCAGGTCCACTGGCAATAACTTGAACTGGTACACCTTTTTCAAAGCGTTGAGATGGTTTGATAATATCAAAATCTTTGCCTCCAGCATGTAACCAATCACTCTTGAATATTTTTTCGAAATCGTGGGCTGAAGGTCCTATGATTCTAACAAAGGTATCTCGCCATAATCCTAATTTGTCATCCGCAGAAACATGTTTATCGCTTATATTCATACCTCCTGTGTAGGCTATTAGACCATCTATTACAATTATTTTTCTGTGGTTTCGATAATTCAAATAGGAGAGTGATGTCCAGAAACTGAAAGGCATGTGTTCCTTAATTTCAACACCCACTTCTTTCAATTCATTTATGAATGGTACTTTTTTTATGGTTGTGCCAAATGCGTCATAAACCAATTTGATTTTTACACCTTCTGCAACTTTATTTACAAATTGATCTTTTAACAACCTGAAAAAATTGCCATCTTCAATAATATAGAAATCTAGATGAATAGAATGTTTTGCAGCTTTTATATCATCAAGAATGGAACTGAAAGTGACATCTCCATTTTTTAATACTTGAGCATGGTTATGAAATGATAATCCTGATGACTGATTATGACTTAGCAATTTAGCCATCGGTCTTTTGTTAACAGGAATTTCTGAAAAATCTAGATCATCGATATGATCATTATAAAAAGGTTGTTTTGCAATAAAAAACCTATCTCTTTTAACACTTCTTCCTAATACTTTAAATAATAACAACCCTATGATGGGCATAAAAATAATAACCAATATCCAAGACAATGTTTTTGCAGGATTCGAAACCTGCAACAATGCATTTCTGAGTGTTACCAATACAATGATACTGTAAACAATCAGAATTATAATTAGGACATTACTCATATTAATATTAAGATAACAAATTGAGCAGAATATTTGAAGTTTAAATATGATATAAATCATCTCGCTTGGTGATGTAGGTTATGTCTTACAATTTAATAACTCACCAACTTTGTAATAATTAAAATTATGTATGAGTGATTCTTAATTATAAATTATTAAGAGAGAATTTCTTAAAACCTAAATAATTCAATATGAAAAATGCGACCGTAAGAGATATCATGAGTACTAAGCTAAAGACGCTTCATCCAAAAGATAAGTTAAGAAGAGCAAAAGATATTTTTAACGAATATCATATTCATCACATTCCTGTTCAAGTTATGAAAGAATTAAGAGGTATAATTAGTCTGGGCGATATCTTATACTTGGAAGGTGTCGTGACCAATAGTTTTGATGAATTTATAAAAAACAAAAAACTGGATACACTCGATGTTGAAGAAGTAATGACCAAGAAACCTTACTGCATCGAAGCAAGTATGCCCTTGACCCTTGCTCTTGATGTTATGATTAATAAAAGAATTAACGCATTGCCAGTAGTTGAAAATAATAACGAATTAGTTGGTATTGTAACAGCCTTCGATATGATGAAATGTTTGAAATCAGAATTATTAGAAAATTGATAAAAATTTAGAAAATGAAAATGCATTTAAATCAAAAGATTACAGATATAAAAAAGGAGTTTAACGATTTCTTCCCTGGTCTTTCTGTTGAGTTTTATACAAAACCACATAAAGAAGGGCATGGATCTGATGTGCATGAACAAATAGGCGAAGAAGCTTTACTTAAAGATATTTCATCAATGAGCGAGGATGAAGTCATTGATATTGATAGCACTATGACAGTCGGAGAAATTGAAATGCATTTTCAAGATAAGTATGGAATTTCTATTCAAATATTTCGAAAGTCTAAGGACATTTGGTTACAAACTTCAGCAACTGATCATTGGACATTGGAACACCAGAATATTAAAGGATTAGAATCATAAAAGTAAATACAACAATATGGATATTAAAGTAAATGCAAAAGCACATGAGAACCAAGATGGCTTAAAGGAATATTACTCTCTTGAGTTGAATAAGCGATTTGCGAAGTATGTATTTATCAAAGAAGTTATTCTAAAAATTAAAGATATTAAGAAAGATGGCATTGAAGTTTCCTTGGAATTAGAAGTTGAAAATTCTAACAAAATGTTTGCGAAATCTGTGGAAGAAACAGAACCTAAAGCCTACAAATCAGTTGTCAGTAAGATTAACAGACAAATTGAAAAGTATAAGGAAGTACATTATAAAAGTAACTAATGAAAATAACAATATGAATATTTTAGTTCCAACAGATTTTAGCCAATGTGCAGATTATGCATTAGATGCAGCATGCAAAATTGCTGAAAAAGCTGGTGGAAAAATTCATTTATATAATGCTGCAGAGTTGCCTGATGACTGGGAGGATTTGGGTTTAGTAGACCAATTAAAGGATGATGTAAACTTGGGCATTTCGAGAATAACAATGGATCGGTTGAAAGAAAAATCACAAATTGTAAAAGACTATGGACTTGATTATCAATTACATTACACCGGTGGAAAATTTTTAGAAAATATTCAAGAGATTTTAGATAAGGTTGATATTAGCTTGATCGTAATGGGATCAAAAGGGATTAGTGGAAAAAGTGAATGGTTTATTGGATCAAATGCTCAAAAAGTTATCAGACATATTCATTGTAATATTTTGGTTATCAAAGACAAAGTAGAAACTGTAGATTTTTCAAACGTTCTATTCGCCTCAAGCTTAACTTTAAAAGATAAGATCTCTTTTGAGCATTTTTTAAATTTTATAAAACCATTCAATGTCAAAAAAATACACTTGCTTGCTGTAGATACCTTTGGTTTTTTTAGTCAGCCGACCCCAATTATTTTAGAAGCTTTAAAAGATTTTAAAAACCTTGTCAAAGATGTAGAGTGTTTTACCCATTTTATTTCTGATTATTCAGTTGACTCAGGAATTAGAAACTTTTCCAACAGCCATGAAATTGAATTAATCGGAATTTCTAATAATACAAGAAATCCTTTGAAAAGAATATTTCAAGGAAGTAATGTTGAAATGTTGGTCAATCATGCTGATGTTCCAGTACTCGGATTAGATCATAATAAATAAAAAATTGTAATGCGCAGAATATTATTTGCTACAGATTTTTCAGACAGTTGTGATAACGCATTTAAATATCTCCAAGATATAATTGATGATGAAGAAATAGAAATTGACATTATCAATGTTTATGATATTCCCGTAACTACTTTATTGTCTATCACACATAAGGCAGTTCAAGGGATGATTGAGGAGCGTGGTATTGTTGTAACCAATATGTTGAATGATATGATTTTACAATTGCCTGAAAATAATAGAGGAAAAATATATTCTATATATGGTAGTCATCCAGCAAATGAAATATCACAATTGTCTAAAACCATTGATTATACAATTATTGTAATGGCCTTGCGACAAAAGTACAGTTTCTTTGATCGCATAATGGGCACAGTGACAGCTCAGACAATTCATCAAGCACATACTCCTGTTTTAGCAATTCCGAGTGGTGCAAAGTTTCAAGATATTAAGACAATTTTATTTCCAACATCATTGTTGCCAGGTGATGAATTGAAGGAAGAGGAAGAAGATGCATTGATGAGATTAATTGATTTTTGGCATATCAGTAATTGTCCAGAAATAAATTTAATCCATGTTTCAAAAGATCACAAAGATGTTGACATAGTACATAAAAATCTAGTCTTTAAAGATATAGATTTTGTTCATACACATGCTCGTTCAGTGGCAGATGGATTGTTCAATTATTTTAATAAAGCAGAAGCGCAAATGCTTGCTTTTTATAAGCCGGAAAGAAACTTTTGGGAACGCCTATTTCACTCGAGTTTGACAAGGAAATTGTTATTCAAATCACGACTTCCAATTATTATATTTTCTTAAATCTATAATTATGAGGAAGCTGTTTTTTTTACTTTTAATGCTCATACTGATATCCTGCGATCATCGGGTGAAATTTTCTTCAGCTATGCCTCCGGAGGTAGAAGACTTAGCAAGCATTCCTGAATCTTTTCTAGGTACGTTTATATGCGAAAGCGATAGCAGTAGACTTATGATCGATAAATTTTCTGCTGTCCAAGAATCTTATTATTTATTTGAAACAACGGTCGCAAGAATAAAAGAAACTGAAAATTGCAGCATTGCAGATGGTGGACTTTACTTGCCTGGCAGAAAAACTTGTATTCCGTTTGAATATTTAACGGAAGACAGCATTCGCGCAAAAGTATATGAAATTGACACCTTGTTTGCTTTTAGAAAAAATGAAATTGCCAAATATGATAAAGGTCATTTATTTATAAATTATAAAAATGATTTAGCGCAATGGGACACATGGATTTTTACACCTCAAGAAGATGGCAATATACTTTTCGAATTTGTCGCTGTTCCAGATAACGAAAGAAAAATAAAGGATGTAACCAATAACTATATCAAAAAAATTGATGATAGAGAAAAAGTGCATTATACTCTAAATCCAACCAAAAAAGAATTTGATGAAATAATCAATAAAGGATATCTATTTGAGTGTGATATATTGATTCCCGTAAATTTTGAAAATGATCCTTTTTGAAAAACAATAAACACATAACATGAAGTATTTTATTCTTATACTCGGATTGTTAGTCTCCACATTAAACAGTGGTCAGGTCAAACATCAATATTCAGATTTAGAATTAGAAAATTTAGTTTTTCAAGAGTTTGATCAATTGTTAATGAAAACTTGGATAGATGCCAAGCAAAAGAAAAGTTCCAATTTTACCCAATATAATAACCAGATCAATTCAGAATGGCAACGAATTAAAAAGCAAATCAGATCAATCGAATTACCTCACGTTGACAATAAAGAGTTTATAAAAGATCTTGACTATTTTATGACATTGCTAGATAAAAGCTCAATCATTTCAGACTACAACAATGTTGAAAAATTAAGTTATCACATAATGTATGAATTCAGATCGTTGAGACAATGTTATTTCTATTCTGAATATCCATTGGATCAATTATGGGATGTCATTGATGTGCATTCTGAAATTGATTTTACCATAGATGATCCAATGATGGATTTGAAAGAATGGTTTGAATTTGAAGATATGGTTAACCTAATGATCTGCAATTGGGAGACTTATGACCTTTTACATATCAGTGAGATTGACGGATTCTTCATGGGCTTTAATAAGGAGAAACATAATGCGATTAAAGAACGTGTCAATAGTTGTATTTTTTCATTACTAAAAGCCATAGAAACATCATTTCAAGATAATTTTGAATCGCCTTGTGATGAATTAGGATATGCATTGGAAGATTTAATCAAATTATATGCATATACAAGACCTTCAGGGTTGATGTAACATTTTTCATTTTTCCTATGGAACTCTGAATGAAAAAAGACATTCCAACCTATTAAATAGAATTATTTTACGAGAAATATTTAACAAAAAAAAGCACAGCTTAGTCCGCTTCCCAAGCTTTCATAACGTCTGTAGGCGTCATGATACCTATCGGTTCATTTTCTTCATTTATAATCGGAATACAATGGATTTTATTTTTTAACATGAGGTCAATAGCGTGTTTAACAGAATCTTTTGCAGTTAAAGTTATAGGGTCTCTTTTGATGAGTTCACTTACTTTTGTGTTCTCTAATATCTTATCATTATAAATTTTACCAGAAGACATTTGAACAATGCTAAAAAATTTCTCGAGCAGATCATTTTTAGATATTACCCCAACTAATCGGTCTCCATCGCGAACCAACAAATGAGAAACTTGTGTGGAGTTCATCAAATTAATGGCTTTATTTAAACTGGCGTTTGAATTAATCCAAGTTGGATTGGAAACCATTACAGAGGCGATGTCTTGTTTCATTTAGATTTTATTTTTGAAGCAAAGCAGGTTCCACGACATACTTTAATATATCAACAGGTGTTAAGATAAATTGAACCTTTTTGTCTTTGCAAATAATTATCGAATGTATTTTATTTTGAATAAAAATATCAATTGCATCACCTAGGGAATCATTAATCTCTAAGCAAACCGGATCAGGCGTCATAATTTCTTTTGCTAATAATGAATTTAACAACTTATGATTTTCTTCAATCGATTTTTCCAGATTAAACCTTGTAAAATGATGCTGTAGTTGTCGGTAATCACCCAGGCTAATAATTCCAATTGCTTCATTCACATCATTGATGACTGGCAAATGATGAACTTCTTTGGTTTCAAAGATTTCTGCAATTTTGGTTCCCAAAGTATCTTCTTTTACTGTAATAACAGTATCTTTTGCTATTGAAATGATTCTTTTATCTAGTATGACGTTCATAATTCTTATTTTATTCTGGTAAGATAAACAAAGGAATTTCGAAATCAAACAATTCTTGTTTGGAAATACTTTTTGAGAATAATTCTTGTAACCAGTTTCTTTTGTGATGAATCATAACAAGCAAATCTGCATTTACTTCATCACAATAGTTATTTAGTAACTCTGATATTGACCCTGTTTTGGGAATAATCTCTGTTTCGTAATTGATATCACTAAAGTAAATTTCAAAAGTTGGATCAAATTTAATCATATCATCTTTCGAAGTATTGATATGTAATAATTTCAATTTAGCATCGGTTACATTGGTTATGCTTCTGACTGGTTTTAGAATTTCTTCGTTTTCAATAATTTTATGATCCATTCCCAAAACAATTGTTTTTATCTTATTGTACTTTGCTTCTAAAGGAATTGTAATAACAGGTCTGTGCGAATATTTTATAAAATATTCTGTAACACTCCCTACCGTCATATCCTTAAGTGCTGTCAGACCTTTTGACCCTGTAGCCAGCCAATCTGCTTTCATTCGAGAAGCATATTCAGTGATATATGTCTTAGGGTCACCTTTCACAATTTTATATTTATAAGTATTGGAAAGTAGACGAATTTCTTCAATGAGATTTTTTATGTCTTCTTCTGCATTATCCTTTAAAATATCTTCCATTGGATTGAACGAAACAGCACGATGCTGAATACCCATACAGTGAATAAATGTAATTTCTCCACCACCCATATCAGCTAAAAAATTATTAGTCCATCTTGCTGCATTAAGCGAAGTTTTTGAAAAATCTAAAGCGCATAATATTTTCATCTTTAATTAATTTTAAACGTGAAGAAATAAAACTGGAATAGATGATTTTTCTATCATCTCCTTTGAAATACTTTTAAATAATAAGGCATTCATAAATGAAGAATTTTTTGAAATGATTATCATGGCATCAGCTTGAGCGTTGTATGCATTGCTCAGTAATGATTCACTGATGTTTTTACTTTTTAAAGTAGAAACTTCAAAGCCAAAACTAACTGGATCATTTTCAAAAAGTTCTTTTACGATGGTCTTTGATTCATTATCATAGTTATCGTTATTGCTTTCTTTTACATGAACAAATTTTATAAAAGCGTTATATGGTTTGTTCCATATTCTGATTTGATATAAAAGTGCTTTATGATTCAAATGATGATCACTGGCAACAACAACTTTTTTATACTTATTATATTTAGAAAATCGAGGAATTAGTAAAATCGGAACATCTAATGTTTTGACTAATCCAAGCGATACAGTACCTATCCATCTTTCGAGAATGTTATATTTATCCCTTGACCCAACAATGACATAATCGTACAATTTTTCTTTAATATACTTGCTTAGTGTATTTATTATATTACCATGTAAAACATGGATCGAGATATTGTTGGGTAACGATTCCTCCGAAAGGTATTCACACAGATCATTTTTGATTTTTTCCTTAAGTGTTTCTTCATCATTTGAATTAACAAGACTATTATCTACATGAATAATTTCAAGGATGTCAATATCTTCAGATGACTCAAGAGCATATTGGACAGCATTTTTAGATACAGTGCTAAAATCAAAAGTTATGGCGATTTTCTTTTCCATATATTGGCAATTATCTTGCTTGATGTAAAATTAAAACTGGAGTCGTTGAAGTAATGGCAACTTCTTGACTTTGACTTTTTTTAAATATTTTTTCTAAAACGTTTTTCTTTATATGAGTCATAACCAATAAATCAATTTCATTTGATGTAACAAAATTGTTTAGGCCATCAGCTATATTTTCATTTTCGATATTGTTTTTCTTCACTAATGACTTAGGATAATTTGTTTTATATATTTCGAATAAGTCAAAATCTATTTTATTATCTCCAGATTTGTAGATGTGTACAAGATTGATTCTTGGATAAGAACATTTTACAAGGTCAATAACTTGCGGCATTGCTTTGGTGTCGACTTCTAAGTCATCAGTTGCATACGCTACTTCATTTAAACCTTCAAAAACACCATCGGAAGGAACAATAATTATAGGTTGTTCAGATTGATTAATCACTTTGGCAGAAACAGAACCAAAAATTTTCTTAAGTGCATTACCGGCTCCAGTAGTGCCCATAACAATAGTGGCGTTTAACTCTTTTGCTCTTTCAATTATAGTGTCTCCTGCAAAACCAACAACAAATTCTGTATTTATAATTGGCGCATTAACATCCTTGACTTTATGCTCGGATTCAAAAACCTCAACAATGCTTTCAAACAATTCTTTGTTATTGGCCATCATATCTTGATAATCCATGACTGGTAAATCTGAAGCATGAGGTGTATAGCAATGAATGATTGTTACTATGGCACCTGTTTCCTTTGCTAAACTAAGGGCATAGTCAACTGAATTTAATGAAGTATCAGAATAATCAATCGGAACAAGGAAATGTTTAAATGGGCCTAATTTAAATCGAGAGATTATATTTTTATTAACCGTTTTTATAAAACTGTTAATATTGTCATCAGATCTGTAGTAAAATGTATCTGATCCTATTTTAACTGCAGGAATGATTGAGATTTCATCCTTAACGAAGTTTTCAGGATCATGTTCTTCTTGAATTGCAAAATCAATATTAGATTTTTTAGCAAATCTTTTAATCATCATCTTTATGTACTCATAAGATGAGTTTTGCTTGCCATATAATTTGATTGCATTCATTTTTTTCTTTTCAACAAAATTAAACGGAAGCTTTAAGTCAAGAAATGATTTTGGTCATGTTGAACGATGACCCACATCAGTGTTAATTTTGATTTGAAAAATTTGAATACTTTAGCGTAAGAATTAAAGTATAATGAAAGAGTCGACGAATGAATTTGCACTTACGTTAAAAGCAATAATCGATACCGCTATCGATGGTATATTGACGATTAATAACAGGGGAGTAGTTGAGTCTATTAATCCCGCAGCTGCAAATTTGTTTGGGTATGAAGCTGATGAAGTCATTGGCAATAACATCAAAATTTTAATGCCTGAGCCTTATCATTCTGAACATGACGGCTATATACAACGGTATAACAAAACCAAGGAGCCTCGCATTATTGGCATTGGAAGAGAAGTTCAAGGAAAAAAGAAAAATGGGCACATATTCCCTTTCAGATTGGCTGTTAGTGAGGTTATTTTAAATGACAGAGTTGTCTTCGCTGGTGTAGTACATGATTTATCTGATGTCAAAAAAGCTGAAAGCGAAATTGTTGAGCTTAATAAAAAACTTGAGAAGAAAGTAAATGAGCGAACATACGAGTTAGAAAAAACTGTCAATAAATTATTGCAAACCAACAGCACGCTTGAAAGTGAAATATCTGAAAGAATTACAATTGAAAACAAACTGAAATTAAGTGAAGAAGAACTCAAGCAATCATTAAGTAAAGAAAGAGAATTGAATGAATTGAAGTCAAGATTTGTTTCAATGGCTTCACATGAATTTAGAACACCTTTAACTTCAGTATTATCATCAGCATCTTTGCTTGGGAGATATGTTGAGGGATTAGAAAATAAAAATGTTGACAAACATCTCAACAGAATTAAAAGTTCAGTAGCCACTTTAACAGGAATACTCAATGATTTTCTGTCTTTAAGTAAGTTAGAAGAAGGTAAAGTTGAGGTGAATCAAACAGAATTAAACATTGAAGAGTTGTGTCATGAAGTTATTGATGCTACTAAAGGGTTAATAAAATCTGATAATCAGAAAATAATTCACACGGTCGAGGGCGAACCAAGAAAATTTAAAGTAGACCAGAGAATACTCAAAAACATACTCTTTAATCTCATATCAAATGCTATAAAGTACAGTAGCGATGATATTTATTGTAAAGTCGAATATCTTGAAAATGACTTTTTAATCAGTATTAAAGATAAAGGTATTGGGATTCCATTAGAAGATCAAAAATATTTGTTTACAAGGTTTTTTAGAGCAAGTAATGTTATAAATATCCAGGGAACTGGCTTAGGTTTAAATATTGTAAAAAGTT
>JABDKX010000120.1 GCA_013001975.1 Saprospiraceae bacterium
GAGCAAGATGGACGTCTTCTAAGTTTATCACGGCTTTAATTTCTACTATGACATGCCCTTCTACAATAAAATCTGCTCTGCGAGTTCCAACATCCACACCATCATAATATATAGTCTGATTTTGTTCTCTTGCAAAACTTAATCCTTCAGCTTCAAATTCTATTGCTAAACATCTTTGGTAAATTACTTCTTGAAATCCATTTCCAAGCGTATTGTGCACCTTCATAGCACATCCATTTATCTTATAAGTTATTCTATTTAAATCCATATAATTTTTTTTGCCACCGTCGGACAGAGCCTTTGGCGGCGTCACGACTAAGAAAAAGTAACATAAAAAAAATAAAGAAAAGATAATTGAAGAAAAAAAGCATCCGCCTGCTACTTATCATCCAAAACCACAGCCCCAATCTCCTCAGCTAATTCCCTTCTTTGGTTTTGTAAAACTTGCCAAGCTTTTAATGTTATAAGCTCATTCTTTTCCTTTTCTTCATTATTCATTTTTGCCCTAAGCGTTTTCAGAATGATATCATACTTTCTTAATTTAAACATCTTGATAGAGTATAAACTGTCTTTGAAAAAGTTTTCTTCGGGCATGCTTTGTGTTTGTAGGAAAACATCTTTTTTGGCCCAGTCGGCATAATGGTATTTTGATGCGTTACAGTTGATTGCGAATGATTTGATTTCTTCAGAAGCGTGGTTGATGAAGTGGTTCATCAGAGATAAGTTACTGGCTTGATCTGAATCGACAAATTGTACAGCTTCTTCGATGATGTTGCGGTACATATCGTTTTCAAAATATCCGATGACTTCTTTGATATTGGAATGGATCAGATGAACGACTTTTACTTCTTGATCTTCATTTGTTCTGACTATTTTATCACCTGCAGAAACGACAATGCGTGCCAGATCTTTTTCTTGGAATTCATGTCTTTTTTTGGTGAAGTTCCTTTGTGGTTCGGGTTCAAATTGTCGGTCATAGTATGCTTCCTCTTCAATAGCATCAGGAGGCAAGTCTTGCCGTTCAGCTCTTTCTTTTTCTAATCGCTTTTGACGGATGTCTTCGCGGATTAGTTTATTGACTTCCCGTACCAATGTTTTTTCGGCGACATCAATAGACTGACTGCATTGTCTTAAATATAAAGAACGTTTGATAGGTTCTCTGACTTTGGCGATGCTGCTGATGATGTCTTTGATAACCTTTGACTTTTTGATGGGATCGTTGCCCGCTTCTTCAAGGAGCAAATCCATTTTGAAATGGATAAAGTCTTTCGCATTTTCTTCAATAAAAGATTCGAATTCTGTCGTACCTACTTTGCGCATATACGAATCGGGATCTTCATTATCAGGAAGGAGGACAAGCTTGACATTCATGTCGTTTTCCAAAACAATGTCCATTCCACGCAATGCTGCTTTGACGCCTGCGGCATCACCATCATATAAAAATGTGATGTTATCGGTATATCTTTTAACCAATCTGACTTGGCCTGAAGTCAATGCCGTTCCAGAGGATGCCACTACATTTTCAACGCCGTTTTGGAACAAACTGATGACATCGGTATATCCTTCTACGATGTAGCAATTATCCTTTTTTCGGATGGCTGTTTTTGCTAAGTGCAGCGCATACAGCACTTTGCTTTTATTGTAAATGGGCGTCTCCGGAGAGTTGATGTACTTGGGTTGCTTCTTGTCTGTACTTAAAGTCCTTCCTGCAAATGCGATGATCTTTCCTGATACGTTGTGGATGGTAAACATGACCCGATTGCGAAAGAAATCATATCCTTTTTGGGAAACGAGCCCCAACTCTTTAAGATATTCTTCTTTGAATTGATTTTTAATTGCCTTTTCAGTGAATGTCTTATATCCATCTGGAGCAAACCCTAAGTCAAACTTTTTGATGGTGGATTCGAGGAAGCCCCGTTCTTTGAAGTAGGGCATCGCAATGACCTTCCCATCGGTTGTTTCATGTAGGTTTGACTTGAAGTAGTCACCGGCGAAGTTATTTATAATGTAATAACTCTCTTCTAATTTCTTTTGCTCCTTGTATGCTTCATCATCGCCTTTGTTATCCTCTTCAATCGTGATGTTATAGCGCTTAGCGAGCGTTCGAATGGCCTCAGGGTATGATAATTGATCATGCTCCATCAAAAAGTTAATAGCATTGCCCCCTTTACCGCAGCCAAAGCATTTGTAGATATTTTTGGACGGCGAAACAGAAAATGAGGGTGTTTTTTCATCATGAAACGGACAAAGACCAATCATATTGGCACCTCTTCGCTTCAAAGTGACATAATCCTCTAATACTTCTGCCGTTTGGGCAACGTTGATAACTTCCTGTATGGTCCGTTGTGAGATCAAATCGTCTTCTTAATTCTAACTTTTTTGCAAGAAACATAAAATTCTACAATCCTTTTGATTTTATCAATTATTGTCTCGCTTTTTGACTTATTTTTGTGCCTTAATTTAAATTAATGTCTGAAATGCAATCAATTAAGATGTTAGACCTGGTGTCTAAATATGAAGCGCCACTCTATGTATACGATAGTGATAAGATCGCGGCAAATTATAATGATTTTGTAAATGCGTTCAAAGTTCCCAAACTTAAGGTACATTATGCATGTAAGGCATTATCTAATATAACGATACTAAAACTTTTCAGATCTCTTGGCGCAGGCTTGGATTGTGTGTCTTCACAAGAAATCCGTTTGGGACTTTTGGCTGGATTTAAACCAGAAGATATCTTATTTACACCAAACAATATTTCTGAAGCAGAATATGATCATACGGTATCGTTGGGTGTGAATATCACGGTTGATAATTTTGAAATGTTGGAGTACTTTGGTTCAACATATCCAGAAGTGCCTGTTTGTGTGAGGATCAATCCGCATATGATGGCAGGCGGTAATCGTAAAATTTCTGTCGGTCATATAGGATCTAAATTTGGAATATCAATTCACCAGCTGCCTTTGCTTGAACGCATTGTCAATAGTTTCAAGATGAATATCAATGGTATTCATGTGCATACAGGATCTGATATTCTTGATTCTGAAATATTTATAAAGGCGGCACAATTGATTTTATCAGTCGTCGATAAGTTTGATACGGTCAAGTTTGTCGATTTTGGCTCTGGATTTAAAGTGGCTTATAAGGAAAATGGATTACATACCGATATTGCAGAATTTGGTGAAGAATTCAGTACGATGTTTAATGAATACTGTGAAAAGAGAGGGAAGCAATATGAATTGAAATTTGAGCCAGGAAAATATATGGTGAGTGATGCCGGTGTCTTTTTAGCGCGTGCGAATGTTATCAAACAAACACCAGCTACAACTTTTGTAGGTGTTGATTCTGGTATGAATCATTTGATACGACCGATGTTTTATGATGCTTATCATGAGATAACAAACATTTCCAATCCGGAAGGGAAAAAGAAAATATATTCTGTCGTTGGATACATTTGTGAAAACGATACATTCGGTGTAGACAGGCAATTAAGTCAAGTCAGAAAAGATGACATCCTGCAATTTAAAAATGCTGGCGCGTATTGTTTTTCGATGTCGTCAAATTATAATTCACGCTATCGACCAGCTGAAGTATTAATCCATAATGGAAAAGATTACTTGATTCGTGAGCGGGAACAATTTGATGATTTGATTAAAAATCAACCTTCTATAGAAATATAACGGTCGTTGAGTTCAGGACGAAAAACATACAGCGTTTATGTCATTGAATTATCCAAACGTGTATGGACGGATAGCCAGAAATTTAGAGATGCGAACATACAATTTAACGGTGTCAAAGAATGTTTGTACGTTGGTATGACCAGTCTCAGTCCAAATGAAAGATTTAAGAAACACAAGACAGGCGCACGGTCAAAAAAAGGCCATAAAATATCGTCTTATTTTGTTGAGAAATATGGCACCTTTCTAAGGCCAAGTCTGTATGAACATCTGAATCCAATGACGCGTACGGAAGCAGTTAAAATGGAAGAAGAATTGGCGCTGTCACTCAGACGAAAGGGTTATGCGGTTTGGTGGAATTAAGGCATATCTTTCCATTCTTTGAAGAATTCCATTCGTTCTAAGACGGCCATATTTAGATTAGATTTTATATTCAGCACAACTGATTCTTCTTCACCAATAACTGAGATCACCAATCTTTTAATGATGTCATCGTCAAATTTCGCCCATAAGTTAACGTTATTACCTTCATCTCTCACTTGGATGAGCGATTCATAATTGTTCTTTGACATATAAGATTTTAAAGAGCTGAAAGTTTCATCAAAATTATCTGGCAATGTTTCGGCAACAACGAAACGTAATTTTTTAATGTGTGATGTCAACTCTTGGACGATTCTTCTTTCTTTGTCCTCCAGATCTCTTGTTGCAAAACCTGAAGCAGCTCTAATCAACCATCCCGGTACGGTGAATGCAAAAGCTGAGTCTTCTTTTTTTATTTTATTTATAAATTTATCCGGTGACAAACTTTGGCTAAAAGATGAAGATATAAATAAGAAGAATATTAAAATTGTTGCAATAGGTTTCATCGTTTGGTATTGAAATTTGTAAATAGTTGGTTAAGTAAGATGCAGCTTAATCTTTATCTAATTTGTCCAAATGTTCCAGACCTTCAATATCCATACTGCGCGCCAGCTTACCAATCTTATCAAGGTAAATTTTGCCTACGAAACTGAGTAAGACAAACTCATCATCACCACCAACAATTAATAGTAACTCATTGACAAGATTGCCATCTTCTGCGTCTTTTACTAAGAACTTGATATTTTGGCCATCGTCTCTAACTGTCAGAAATTCTTCATATTCCTTTGTGTTAATTTTGGCGATAGCTTCATTGTAAAACTCATTGGGTGAATCTTCGGTCTGAAGGATTTTTAAGCCTCTCATGTCTTTGATCATCGCAATAAGTTCTGGGTCTTTTATTTCTTCAGAAGCCACATTGGCTACCATTTGAAAAAGCTTAGGACTTACTTCTACCATTGTAAAACGCTTGTCATCTTTGTATTGATTGAAGTATTTTGTAATGGCATCATTTTGACCAAAAATGATATTTGATGTGAGGACACATGCTATTACTAATAATAAATTTTTCATATTAAATTTTAATTTTTTGTCTAAAAAAAGTACTGTTGTTGCTAGGTGATCATGCTGGCAAAAACATTATTTATCAAAACTGAAAACAGCTGTTTTTTCTAATTTCTTGACGTGCTTCAAGGACTTCGTTCCTTCGTCAAATTTCTTTCCTAAAAATCCTAGGGCTTCTAACGTAATGGCTAAAGCTTCTTCAGGATCTTCAAGTTGAGTGTATTTATCTTTGTACATTGTTTCTGTACTGCCAAACCAATTGAACGATACCGCAATCAAAATCAATAGTGATGCAGCAATGGTTAACAGTTTGGGTATTAGGAAACGGATTTTAGTTTTCTTGTCTTTGACAAAACTCAAATCTGGTTCAAATGAATGTTGCGTACTGCGCTCGGCTTCAAAATGTTGAAATAATTCTCTGAGATATTTATGATTATCAGAAACGCTTTCACTGAACACATATTGAGCGAGCGTTTGCTCTTCCTCAATGGATGATTCTCCAGTAAAATACTTTTCGATAATGTTGTCGATATCATTCATCATGATACTTTTGTTTTAAAATGTTGTTTAATTTTCATTCTTGCTCTGTGCAAGTAGACTTTAACTTTCTCTATTGAATAACCTGTAATGCCGCTTATTTCTTTGTAGCTATATCCATCGACATCTCTAAGCAAAAGCACTTCTTTATGATTATCAGCCATGGTGTTTATAAAGGCTTTTATCCTTGCGAATTCATCTTTAGCTACGGCAATCCGTTCTGGGTTCGCTGCTTTTGATTCGAGATCATAGCGTTCTGAAATATCGCTTGTTTGCATTTTTCGGCTTCTCAATTTATCTATGCCCATGTTTCTCGTTATGGTTATACAGTAAGCATCTTTATTTTCAACACCTTCCAATAATGCTCTTTTATTCCATATTTTAACAAGTGCATCCTGGACAACATCTCTGGCTTCTTCGTGGTTATTAACAACTCTAAAAGCCACTCTGTACATCTTATCTTTCAGATTTTGTACAAATATTTTAAATTCTTCTGCGCTCATTTAAATCAAGTCATCTTTCGTTAATAACAATCAGATAAATATACTTAATTGTTATTGCTTTGCGTTTTGTGAATTGTCAGTTGTCTCGAGTCAACATTTGGATGACGCCACTCTTTTAAAAATGTTACATGGAAACATGATTTTTTTGGGATAATTATGATCTTTAACCTTTAATAGGGACTTTTAATATGGTATTTTTCCATTTATGGATTGTTAAATGGCGTTAATCTATTGTCAAACAAATCAATTTTCATTGATAATCAGATAAATTGACATAAAATGTAGTCTTAAATCTAAAACTTACGAATAGTTGAAGAAAATTGATAAACTGGTATTACTTGACTTTCTCCCTCCATATTTAATGGCATTTTTCGTTGTGGAGTTTGTCCTTGTGATGCAATTCCTATGGAAGTATATCGATGAATTCGTAGGAAAGGGTTTTTCATTTGGTGTTTTACTTGAAATGCTGTTTTATTTTTCAGTAAGAACGATTCCCGAAGCGGTTCCAGTGACGATACTGATTGCTTCCGTAATGGTATTCGGTAACTTAGCTGAGAAATATGAAATCTCATCCATGAAGTCAGCTGGTATTTCACTGACGCGTATCATGATGATGGGTGTTTTGATTGCCATTTTTACGGCTTGTTTTTCACTCCTTGCCTCAAATTATCTGAAGCCCCGCGCCAACTATAAATTCTTTTACCGGTTCAACGCTATTCGAAAGCAAAAACCAGCGCTTAATTTGGCTGAAGGTGTCTTCAGTAAAGATTTTCGAAATTTTGTGATTCGCGTTGGGGATAAGGAAGCCAATGAACGTGATATCAAAGATGTTATTATCTATGACCATTCTGGCAGAGACCGAAAGAAGATCAATATGCTTGTAGCGAAGACAGGTCAGATGTACGCCAGAGAAGATAACAACAATTTTGTCATGGAGTTGAATGATGGTGAGCAGTACCGTGAAATGACCGTAAGTAATAAAGAAGATCCGAAGAAAAAAGAGAATGTCCCTTTTATCAGAACTAAATTTGAAAAGTGGACAAAAATATTTGATATGTCTGAGTTTGAAATGGCGGCTCAGAATTTAAATATTGCCAGGAAAGAATACGATTTACTGAATTCATTCCAACTCATAGATGCCATTGATTCAATCAATATGAAACGAGATGAAAATCGATTTAAGATGAATCAAAATTTCAGGAAGATTTTAACAATACCTGAATTTACTGCTGAGCCTGACAATACAAAAGACCTCCCTGCTGATGTCAAATCTGCAATTGATAAAAAAGAAAAGCTTATCAAGGAGACGGCTAATGTCAAGAAAAATAAAGTGATGATTAAGAAGCAAGAGATCGACAAAGATTTGTCCGAATACAACTCTTTACTTGAAACCTTTCCAAAAGATCATCAAAAGTATCTTATTGGTGCTGCCAAAAGTATGTCCAGCAAGCAACATGAAGTCCTGACTAATAAAGTAGGACAAGATAGGGGATACAGAGCGTCGCGATCGCGTTATGTATTGCGGCTCCATCAACAGTACAGTTGGGCATTGATTTGTATCGTTTTTCTCTTTATTGGCGCACCGTTAGGAAGTATTGTGAAGAAAGGCGGATATGGCTATCCGTTACTCATCGCCATTGTTTTCTTTATGCTTTTTATCATTTTAAATATATTGGGTGAACGGTTAAACAGAGGGATGACCATCAGTCCTATTTTAGCGGCATGGCTGCCTAATCTCATCATTATCCCGATCGCCGTATTGTTTACTTTTAGAGCGGTTAACGATCAAGGAATTGCTGACATTTCTGGGTTCTTTATAAAGATTGGCAGGATGCTTCGTATTATAAAGCCAGCATAGATTTTAATAATATTTTAGTTTTTTCTTCGCTTGTTTACTTACGCGGTTTTAACCTAAGGTTAAGAATGAGAGACGTTCATGAATTTGTCTATGTTCAATATTTTAAAAAAAAACTTATTTAGGAGTAGATAAGAAGCCGAGCCAGTCAAATTCGAGTGGGTGGCGGTCACCGTCGGTCATAACCTTTGGTGACGACCGAAGCGGCATAGCGGGCAGTCATTAATTTGACTAGAATTTTTCACCTTCCTTAGTACCTAAGTACAGCGGACAGGTTGGATACTTTTTTTTCAATGAAAAAAGTATCATAAAAAATATATTTAAAATATCTATATATCAATTCCAAACACCAATCCTTCAATCTTGGTGTCATCATCTATATCTTCAATTGAACGGTTAAGCATATACGCTTTGATTTTTTTAACCGCACTTTCACCCTCAGATCTCTTGACGACTAATGTCAAATTCGGGGAGGCATTATAATCTGTTTCCTTAATATCTAAGTCCAGATATTTTATACACTTTAATAAGTTGCCCATCAACCCATAATCAAATGCAATATTGATATAAGCTTCCAGATGTTTGTTTAAAATATTAGCCTTAATTATAGCATCTTTTGCTGCCAGTTTGTAAGCATTGATCAAGCCTGATGTGCCCAACTTAGTGCCACCAAAATAACGAACGACAATACATCCGACATTGACCAAGTCTGCACTTAATATTTGATTATAAATGGGCAGTCCAGCTGTGCCTGATGGTTCACCATCATCAGCGTATCGAAAGATATCTTTATTTAATAGTCGGTATGCAAAACAATGATGTCGGGCTTTGAAATGTTTCGATTTTATTTCATTTAAAAAATCGGAAAAACCTTCTGTGGTATCGATAAACTTGAGGTAGGCAAAAAACTTAGATCCTTTATCCTTGAATTCTCCTTCACTCTGACCCGCAATGGTTTTATATGCATCGGGACTTTTCATTATTGGGAAATAAGATAAACAGCTAAAATGGCGAGCAGTAAACCGATGTAATTTATTTTAGTCAGTTTTTCTTTAAAGGCAATAATACCTACAATGGCCGTAAAGAATATGACACCGATATTGTTGATAGGAAAAAGGACGGAACCATCCCAGCCCAAATCCAATCCTTTTATAATCAGATAAATCGTAAAGAAATTAGGAATACCCAAAACGATGCCTGCTATGATTTCATTTTTCGTAAACTTCAATTGTCGGATGACAGTTAAAATGATAATGCCCCAAACGCCTGCTAGGAAAAACAAGGTTGAAGTGAAATTTAATCCAGCCGATCCTACTTTACCAGTATGCTGAACGTAAAATAACATGACTTCGATCAATCCACTGCCAGCAAAAACGAGAATAGGTAAGTACCAATACTTTTTAATTGTCAACATAGCTTCTTCATCATGCTTGTTTCTAAGGTTAGACATGATGATGGCTACAATGGTCAACGGAATGGCAACATATTTTGCTGTACTTCCTGCTTCATTAAAAAAGACTAATCCTACTAAAACGGGAAAAATCAGTGACAGTTTTTGGAATATACTGGTTATGATCATACCAACTTTTTGGATCGTCAGCGCATTGACATTGAAGAAAATGATGAATGCTAAACTCAGAAATGCAGCGTAAGGAAACCAGGTTTGTGACAAAAGGTCGCGAGAAATGGGGGATTCACCAATCAATATGGAACCTAGGGTAAAACAAGTAAAATAGTTAACGATAATCGCATGCAAATTTCTCACCTTGAAATAAGGCATCAACCTAAACAAAACAGCTAGGATGACATTAGAAACTATAAGTGTTGCAATTAACAGATTATTATCTTTTGGTTAATGATTAATTCGATTCTTCGTCGCACAAAAGTCTGAAATTTGTTGATGTAATTAGGTAAAAGGGTTCAATATTTTCTTTTTTTCTTGATAATAAGATAAAATGAGACGTATAAGTAAACCATTAATATGTAAATCTCTTATTTTAAGCCAATTATATTGTATGTGTTTTATTTTAAATTGATTAAGTCAATGTATATTTGCGAAAAATTTATTTCTTGAAGAATACAGATGCTCAGTACAAAAGTATAATTGAAGGTTGCCGCGAGATCTTCAAATTAAAGACCAAGGACTATGGTACGGCATGGAGAATATTACGGCCTTCATCATTGACTGATCAGATATTCATAAAAGCCTCACGTATTAGGAGTATCCAAGAAAAAGGAGAAATGAAAATTCAGGAAAGTATTGAAGGAGAATTCAAAGCGATGGTAAATTACAGCATCATGGCGATGATCCAATTAGAACACCCTGTCAAAGAAGGAGATTACTCAATTGATGAAGATGTACTTTTCGAGAGTTATGATAGTTATGCACAAGAAACCAAAGATCTGATGATGGATAAAAATCATGATTATGGTGAAGCTTGGCGCGATATGCGCATCAGCAGTATGACGGATCTTATTCTGATGAAATTACTTCGAATAAAACAGATTGAAGAAAACGATGGACAAACATTAATTTCCGAAGGTCTGAAATCCAATTATCAAGATATTTTAAATTATTCAGTTTTTGCTTTAATCCTGCTTTCAGAAGGAAAAAGTATTTAAATAATAAAAGCTATGTTTTTAACGATAACACTACCGACATTATTAACCAACATTGGCATTGTTGCTATTATAATTACATTAATCGTTGGATTTGTAATGAAAGGCCACAAATCTTGGTTGATGACCTTTTTACAGAATTACTGTGGTGTTTTATTTATTTTTTCTGGTTGGGTAAAAGCAGTTGATCCATTGGGCACAGCTTACAAAATGGAGCAATACTTTGATGAGTTTTATACAACTTTTGAACCGACATGGTTTGGTTTTATTGCGCCAATATTTCCTGTCTTTTCAAAATATGCGATTTGGTTTTCCGTATTCATGATCATATTCGAAATTGTATTGGGTATCATGTTGCTGATCGGTGCTAAACCAAAAATTACCAGTTGGGCTTTTTTGATTTTAGTTGCATTTTTCACGGTATTGACGGGCTTTACGTATTTAACAGGTTATGTACCGGGAGATGCTAATTTTTTCCAATTCGGTTCATGGGAAGC
>JABDKX010000126.1 GCA_013001975.1 Saprospiraceae bacterium
GTAGAAGAGGAAAAAGAAAATTATGCAACAGGACATCCTTCTCCTGCGGCAGCTAAAATATTAAGAGAAAAAGGTATTGATGCCAAGCAAGTCAAAGGCACAGGAAAAGATGGGCGAATAACCAAAGAAGATGCTGAAAAAGCACAAAAACCTGCAGCACCAGCACCATCAAAAACCGAAACTAAAAAGGCAACACCAACCATTCCTATTGCAGCATTTAGCAGAGAGGACAGAACAGAGAAGTTGAGTAGAATGCGTCGTACAATAGCATCACGTTTGGTAGATGCGAAAAACAATTCAGCCATGTTGACGACATTCAACGAGGCAGATATGTCTGCAATATTTAAGTTGAGAAAAACATATCAAGAAAAGTTTGTTGAGAAGTATGGTGTTAAATTAGGCTTCATGTCTTTATTTTCAAAAGCCTGTGCACAAGTACTGATGGAGATGCCAATGGTCAATGCAACCTTGGATGGAGACTCACATGTCATCTATCATGATTATGTAGATATTTCTATTGCCATTTCAACACCGACAGGTTTGGTAGTACCTCCAATCAAGAATGTAGAATCTTTAGGATTTGCAGATATCGAATTAAAAATAAAAGAACTGGCATCTAAAGCTAGAAATAATGAGTTGACTTTGGATGAAATGAAAGGCGGAACATTTACCATTACTAATGGTGGAATATTCGGTTCCATGATGAGCACGCCGATTTTAAATAAACCACAATCAGCAATCTTAGGCATGCACAACATTGTACAAAGACCAGTAGCTATAGACGGCGAGGTTGTAATTCGTCCAATGATGTATTTGGCCTTGTCTTATGATCATAGAATTATTGATGGAAGTACTTCTGTTACTTTCTTAGTAAAAGTGAAAGAGTTACTCGAAGATCCAGTTAAGTTATTGATGAATTTATAAATGAAATTATGTCATTAGGAGATTTAATAAAATTTTTAGGAGATAATCCTTACTACCCTGTTTTCTATTTCTTTGCTCTGCCTTTGGCTGCTTTTTTAGCATTGAAGTTAGCAAAAGATGAAGGACACCTCAGTCCTTGGTGTAACTTTTATACAGGACTCATTTATCTTTCAGTTATACCAGGTATCTTTTCTTTGTTGCTCAATTTTTACCACTTGCTTTTTGAAAAGACAAGTATCTATGATGTCAATTTGTTGACGCAATTTTTACCAATTGTCAGCATGTTTTTGACTCTCTATTTAATCAAGAAAAATGTAGAATTTGACAAAATTCCTGGCTTCGGAAAGATGACAGGTTTTGTATCCATGATGGCTGGTATTATGGTTGTATTTTTCTTTTTAAATAAAGCACGATTAATAGCATTCACATATATACCTTGGTTATGGGTCATTCTACTTTTGATCGTAGTTTATCTGGTCGTCCGTTACGGTACGAAGACTATTTTTAAGTAGTAGTTGATAAATAAAAATGAATGAAAGAGGTATTAGATTTCTAATACCTCTTTTTAATTCATATAATACAAGGGATCATTAGAGGCTTAATTAAAGTTTTATTTAAGTACCTTTAAGCAAGATAGCCATTAAGTATGAAACAGCATATTACTCTTCTTTTGCTAACGTTATTGAGCCTTAACGGTTCACTTTTTCTGAATGCGCAATGCCCAGCAAATATTACAATTACACTCCAAAGTGATATAGATAACTTTACAATTGTCTATCCTGCTTGCACAAATATCTCTGGAGATTTAACTATCTCAGGTAATGGGATATCAGACTTATTGGGATTGTCTTCAATAACAGATATAGGCGGAAACTTAGAGATAAACAATACATTGGTACCTAGCTTAAATGGTCTGACGGGGCTTAATACAATAGGGTCGCTTTTAATAAAAGATAATAGCCAATTAACTAAAATTGATGGATTTAATACAACAGTTATTAATTCAGATTTTGATATCTCTGGCAATGCGATATTAGACACCATAGATGGCTTTAATAATATAAACAACATTTCAAATCTTGAAATTATTAACAATAATCAGTTAGAATTTTTAGAAGGCTTTAGCAACTTACAAACAGTAGGAGCAACTTTCGAAATATCAAATGCAGATAGTTTGGTTGATGTATCAGGAATGTTAACCCTTTCGTCCGCAGATGTTTTTACAATTAGAAACTGTGATAAATTAACCGATATTTCATTTTCTGGAAATCTTAATAGTTGTACGACTTTTAAGATTGTTAATAACAGCAGTATCAAAAACTTAGCTGCAATACCTGCAGTAACAATACTAGAGGATTTAATTATAAATTTAAACGACTCGCTGGTAAATCTAAATGGTCTGGAAAACATACAGCATGTATTAAATCTACAAGTAAGAAATAATAACAGCTTAAACGCTATTCAAGCTTTGAGCGGAATACTAACTTTGAATTCACTTTTCATTTCTGGAAACCCACAATTATCAGAATGCAATCTTCCACCAATATGCGACCATCTGAATAATGGGGGAAATGCAACAGTATATAATAACATGCAAGGGTGTAATTCAACAGCAGAAATTATTTATCAATGTGGACTAACGCCTTGCCCACCATCGATGGATTTAACATTTCAAAGCCAAGTTGATGACTTTCCTTTAATATATCCTGGGTGTACTGAAATTGATGGTAATGTAACACTATCTGGAACAGGCATTTCAGACCTTTCTGGTTTATCATCATTGTTGAAAATTGTTGGAACCTTGGATGTTAATAATACGCTCGTAACAAACTTAAATGGCTTAAACAATATCGATACAATAGGGTCTGACTTAAGAATTAGGCTTAATCCATTATTAACAACACTAAATGAAATTACAGATTTAGAGATGGTTGGAAATACCTTTTCAATTTTTAGCAATAATCAATTAGAAAGCGTTCAAGGATTTAACAATATGTCAATTGGAGACAATATCGAAATTCTATTTAATGATCATATAGATACGATAGATGGATTTAATCAAATAGTAACCTTGACTAATATAGACATTAAAGACAACGCGAAGGTTGAATACTTAGGTGGGTTTGGAAACTTGCAAACTGTAATTGAAACATTTGAAATTTCTAACGCGGATAGTTTAAGTCAAGTATCTGGAATGACAGGATTGACATCTGTTGGGAGCTTTAATATTAGAAATAATGAAAAAATAGATGACATCACTTTTATAAACAATTTGACTTCATGTTCAAGTTTTAAAATTGTAAACAATGACAACCTTTTAGGTCTGCCGTCAATAACTGGTTTGTTAGACCTTAGTAATTTAATCATTACGCTTAATGATTCTTTGGTTAACATCGATGGGTTGGAAAATCTTAATCAGGTTTCAAACCTCCAAGTAAGAAATAATCCTGAACTCAACTCAATTCAATCACTTATTGGGTTAACAAATCTGGATCAATTTATTATATCAGCAAATCCTTTATTACCCGTATGCGATCTTCCTGCGATATGTAACTTGCTTAATAATGATGGACCAGGCCAAGCATATGATAACGCACCTGGTTGTAGTACAATTACAGAAATCAAGTATAATTGTGGCTTATTGACTTGTCCAATAGATTTAAATTTGATTTACCAATCTGATATTGATAATTACCCAACATTTTATCCAGGTTGTACCATGATTCCAGGATCAGTGACAATAACTGGAAATGATATAACAGACTTATCAGGTTTGTCATCAATAACTAAAATTGGTACTAATGTCGTTATTCAAAACACGTTGATAAATGATTTGAATGGATTAAACAACTTGGATTCTATTGGAGGTTATTTTGATATTTCTTCAAACAATCAGCTGACCACAATAGATGGGTTAAATAATCTGGAAAGAATAGAGGAAGCTTTTACAATTCAATTTAATAATGATTTACAAGTAGTAGATAACGTTGACAGTTTATCATTTTGCTTAGCTTTAAATATATTCAACAATATTCAATTAGAAGCTGTTCAAGGATTTAATTTAGCTCAAATTGATCAGAATATTGAGATATCTAATAATGCATCGTTAGATACGATTAATGGGTTTAATCAATTATCAAGCCTTTCAAATTTGATATTTTTTAACAATAAAAAATTGGCATATTTAAATGGGTTCAATAATCTTGAGACAATCTCGTCAACATTGGATATTGATAATGCTGACAGTTTAAGTTATATCTCAGGCATGAATGCCCTAACAACAGTTGACATTTTAAATATCAGAAATAATGAAAAACTGAATGATATTTCATTTATAAGTGATTTGTCAAACTGTACAACTTTTAAGATTGTAAATAATGATAACCTAGTTACTTTTCCAACGATTCAAGGATTAGCAACACTTGATGATTTAATAGTATCATTAAATGACAAACTTGAAAGTTTGTTTGGTCTTGACTATTTAGATCACGTTGAAAATTATCAAGTCAGAAATAATGATGTACTCAATTCAATTCAAGCACAAAACTGGATGATGACTTTAGGAGGATTTAATATTTCAAATAATCCTTTGTTATCCGTATGTGACATTCCAGCAATTTGTGATCACCTTAATAATGGAGGATCTGGAACGGTTTTTAATAATTTACCTGGGTGTAATTCAGAAGCAGAGATAGTTACGGAATGTGGTATTCCAAATTGTTTAGAAACGATTTATCTTAATCGTTCCCCAGTCGATGACGGCACATACGAGGCCTCATCAACAATCATCCTAACGGGATCTATTCCTGTTAATGGCATTATCAATTTAAGTGCACCAAATATCATTTTTGATCTGAATGCTGCGGTTGGGTTGGGAGCGATATTGACGACGGATGATGTGGGTTGTAATTAGAAATTTGAAGGAACTTCTAAAATGCTAGTCAGTATAAGCACTAAAAAAAGTCTTTACCATCTTCTCATTATTAATAAACCCTCCTCCCCAAGTTTCATAATCTTGTGTCAAGGAGTCAAAATCAAGATCTTCTTCTGAAACATTTTCTTTGATTACCTTTTTTATACGATCTCTCATTGTAATGAGCATGGTATGATATCGTAAGAGATCATCTTTATTGGCTAAACTGCCATGGCCTGGAATAATTTGAGTTTCACCATCAGCAATCATTAATGCCAATTCAACGGCTTTGATAGCGCCATCAGGACTGCCACCCATATCTCTGTCTATGTAAGGAAACCGATCTTTAAAAAAGCAATCTCCCATATGCAAAACATTATCTTCTGGGAAATAAACAAAAGCATCTCCATCTGTATGTGCATTATGAATATGGATAAGATGAATCGATTGACCGTTGAAGTGAATTGTCATCCTTTCGTCAAAAGTTAATTGCGGCCAAGCGGCTTCTGGTGATGCTGGTGTCGTTCGTCCAAAAGGTCTGATTTGTTCTGTGCTCAATCTTTTATGAACATTGTCGTGCGCAACTATTGTGGCGCCATCGTTTGCAAAATTTTCATTACCTCCTGTGTGATCACCATGCCAGTGTGTATTGATCAGATATTTAATTTCTTGATCACTGATTTCCCTTAGGGTTGCATTTATTTTTTCACTCAAGGGAGCAAATTGATCGTCAATCATAACAATACCATCTTCTCCAACACAAAGACCGATATTGCCACCACCGCCCGTCAGCATATAAATATTATCTGTGACTTTTATAGGCTTGATGTCTATTTCATCCCAATTTTGACAATAGAGTGATGCAGATAGGAATAGCGCAAATATTATGGTGATTATTTTCATTGAGATTTGTTTAGATAGTTGAGTGAGAAAGTTATTTGATCAATAACTTTTTGCTGACAGTGTGATGCTTTGTATATAATTGAATATTGTAAATTCCTATTGGTAAAGGCTGAGCAATTTCAATTGACTTGTCAATTAACAAGGATTTCATAATTTTTTGACCATTGCTGTCATAAATGATAACCATACCATTTTCTATTGTATTAGATGTTTTTACTA
>JABDKX010000154.1 GCA_013001975.1 Saprospiraceae bacterium
CGTATACCAAGAATGGAAAAGGAGCTTGTTGTTAATGATTTGGTAATTCGGTTTTCGAATGTAAATGGTACAGGATCTGCTTCAGCAAATGAAATGTTTGCAAAGTCTATTTTCAGAATGGGCATTCCAGTCACACCAAAAAATATTTTTCCATCTAATATCCAAGGTCTGCCAACATGGTATGAGATTCGTGTCAGTGAAAAAGGATACTTAGGAAGAAGAGCGGGAATAGATATTCTGGTTGGTGTCAACCCTCAAGTATTAACAAGAGATATTGATAGTGTAAGACCTGGTGGCTATTTCATTTATGATAGCAGCAAAAAGTTGCATGATAATTATATTCGAGAAGACATTAATTACATTGGCATTCCAATGATTCAGTTGTCAATGGCTAATTATGAAAGGGCGAGAATTCAACAATTATTTAAGAACATCATTTATGTAGGTGCTGTGGCAACTTTATTGGATATTGAAGTAGATGTTATAAAAGGCGTTATTGCTGACCAATTCAAAAACAAGCCAAAACTCATTCCAGCTAATTACCAAGCTCTCGAATTAGGCATAAATTATATAAAGGAAAATTATACTTATCCATTAGAATATCAATTAAAAAGAATTGACAAAAACGACAATGCAATTTTGATTGATGGCAACACAGCTTGTGGATTAGGAGCCATTTATGCTGGAGCTACCGTTATGGCTTGGTATCCCATAACACCTTCAACCTCAATCGCAAAAGCATTTGAAACATATTGTAAAAAATTACGTGTCGACCCAGAAACAGGAAAAAACAAATATGCTTTTATTCAAGCAGAAGACGAATTAGCCGCTATCGGTATGGTCATAGGTGCTACATGGAATGGTGCTCGTGCTTTTACTTCTACCAGTGGCCCCGGTGTTTCACTAATGAATGAATTTATTGGTTTGTCTTACTTCGCTGAAATTCCAGTTGTTCTGATTAATGTTGAAAGAGGTGGGCCCTCTACTGGTATGCCAACCCGAACGCAACAAGCTGATATTATTTCTTCAGCCTATGCATCTCATGGAGATACCAAGCACCCATGCTTATATCCTTCTACCCCATCAGAATGTTTTGACATGACGGTCATTTCATTTGATTTAGCTGATCGATTACAAACACTCGTCATGTTGATTTCTGATCTTGATTTGGGCATGAATAATCACATGTCTGAACCGCTGAATTGGGATGAAAATAAAAAATATGATTTGGGTAAAGTTTTGAGCTCGGGTGACCTAGAAGAAATGGAAGAGAAATTTGGAAGATATCTTGACGTTGATGGCGACGCTATCCCATACAGAACCATTCCTGGCACACATCCAACATTAGGTTCTTATTTTACCAGAGGAACATCTCATGATGAATATGCAAAGTATAGTGAATTGGGAGAAGTTTATAAGAGAAATGTAGATCGCCTTGCACAGAAATGGGAAACAGCAAAAACCCTAGTTCCAAAACCAGAATTATATCAAAATGAAAAGACGAGCGACATTGGTATGATCTTTTTTGGAACAACAACCTATGCCGCGGTGGAAGCAATGGATATGATGGCGAGTCAAGGGATAAAAATTGACTCTATGCGCATCAAAGCATTTCCTTTCGGGAAAGAAGTTGAAAACTTTGTAAATAATTATGATCAATTGATAGTTGTTGAGCAGAACAGAGATGCACAATTCAGGTCTCTACTCATTCTTGAATTAGAAATTAATCCTGAAAAAATAAAATCAGTATTGAATTATGATGGACTTCCAATTACAGCCCATCAAATTGTTTCTGGAATAGAAAAAGAAATATCTGTTAATGTCCAATAACACTAAAAACCAGATTTATGTCTTATGTAAAACCTAAGTTTCACCACCCTTCTTTAAAAAAGAACAAAGTTGGATATGTCAAAGCAGACTACGAGGGTGTGATTTCTACATTATGTGCAGGGTGTGGCCACGATTCAATCAGTGGTGCCATTGTCCAAGCATGCTATGAAATTTCATTAGAGCCTCATAAATTAGCCAAGTTATCAGGGATCGGTTGTTCATCTAAAACACCTACTTATTTTCTGAGTAATTCACATGGATTTAACTCTGTGCACGGCAGAATGCCATCAATAACCACCGGAGCTAATATGGCCAACAAAGATTTGATTTACTTAGGTGTTTCTGGTGATGGAGATACGGCTTCAATTGGCATGGGACAATTTGTACACGCCATAAGAAGAAACTTAAACATGGTTTATATTGTCATGAACAATGGTTGTTATGGATTAACGAAGGGTCAAGATTCGGCCACTGCAGATTTTGGATCTATCAGTAAAGCAGGTTCTAATAATCCCTATCAAGGCATTGATCTTTGCGGATTGGCTTTAGAATTAAACGCAACCTTTGTGGGTCGAAGTTTTTCTGGTGACAAATCACAATTGGTCCCCATGATAAAAGCAGCTATGGCACACCCAGGTTTTGCTTTTATAGATGTCATATCCCCTTGCGTTACATTCAACAATAATAAAGGTTCGACAAGGTCATATTCTCATGTGCGCGCGCATATTGAAGAAACATCCATTTTTGACTTTGTACCTCATCAAGAAGAAATCAAAGTTGATTATGAAAAAGGCACATCTACCACATTGGAATTGTTTGATGGCTCAAGTATACATTTGAGTAAGTTGGCTCCTGATTGGGATCCTACAGATCGCTTTTCTGCAGTCAACCGATTACATGCTTCCAAAGCCAAGGGACAAGTCTTAACAGGGTTGTATTATATTGATGTAAAAAGCGAAGACTTGCATCAAAAAATAAATTCGGTTGATAAACCACTTAATAAATTAACGCAGGATGAATTATGTCCAGGATCAGAAAAACTGAATGCTATTAATGCATCGTTTAGGTAAATAGCTGAACTGTATTACAAATTTACTTTTCAAATTATAATTGTAGGTCCTTTTACTTTTTTAATTGATTATCAGCATATACATTAATACGATAAATAATATACCCACAAATAAGGCCAATTAACCCAGATAATAAATAAAATTTACTGCCCTTATTAAAATTTAGACTACCTTCTACTAACCAATCGACTAGAATATTTGTTAGTACAATTCCAATTAGAACTACTAAAATTGTCGAAACTAATTTCATGATTTCTATTTCTGATTTATGCTAATATAATACCTTACTCAATCAGTATATGGTATAAAATAATCAAAAGGGTAAACAGTATTGTAATTTTCCAATCTGAAATAATAGGAAAAAAAAATAAGTATAGCTTAATAGATAGTTTTCAAAAACTATTCGTTTCCTTCAAGCACTTTCACATCCGATGGCACTGAAGAGTTCGCTGCTTTTTTTGCACAAATCTTGCATAGTTCAGAGATACCTTTTTGTTCCCATGATTCTTTAATACTGCCACTACTGAGATTCTTTCCTTTAATATAATGACAGTCGTCAAATGCATGATATTTATTGCCGGCTTTAGACCAGTAAACATTATCACTATCTATATTTAAACTTTTTGCAGCTTCAGTTTGCTGATTAATTTCTTCAGTGTATTTCTCAATTGAAGAAGGGTTAAAATCAACTCCTGATATACCTGCAGCGACCATAGCTATTCCAGCAATACTGCCTGCTATTCCTTTAGTTTTACCACTGATATTCTTATTTGTAAGTATTAAGATAACAAGTGGGAGGAATGCAAGTACACCCATAATGGCACCAAGTTGATTTTGTATAAAGAATCGTGTAGGTTCTTTTTCAGATGCTGGATCTAATTTATTTGCTTTCTTCCAAAGCGTAGAACCTGTAATGGCAAGAATTAAAATAACAACGATAGCTACAATTAACCACACCAAGGTTTCATCACTGATCAGTTTTAATATCGCAAAAACTTGACCTGCCATTGCCAAGATCCATGCAAGCATTGCGAATAAACGTAATTGTTTTGCCTTACCTTTAGCTTCTGGGCTTGCTTCGAATATTTTAGTGTCACTCATGTTTGTTTTTTTT
>JABDKX010000016.1 GCA_013001975.1 Saprospiraceae bacterium
TCTTTTTTGGTTTTTGATTGGCAAATTTGCATTCAAACCAATTGCCTTAGCTCTTAAAAAGAGAGAAGATGATATTAAGAATTCTTTAGCTGAAGCAGAAAGAGCTAGAGATGAAATGGCTAACTTAAAAGCTGAAAACGAGCAAATTCTCGCAGAAGCAAGAGCAGAAAGAGCAAAGATTTTAAAGGAAGCAACTGAAACTAAAAATGCGATTGTTTCAGAAGCAAAAAATAAAGCAAAAGAAGAAGCGAATAGAATTGTTACCAGCGCAAAATTAGAAATTGAAAATGAAAAGCAAGCTGCGCTCATTTCAGTTAAAAATGAAGTTGGTATGATGGCAACAGACATAGCAGAAAAAATAATTCGCAAACAACTTTCTGGAAATGAAGATCATGAATCATTTGTAGGGACATTGATTGACGAAATAAAGCTTAACTAGTAACAATGGCGGATAATCGAATAGCATCAAGATATGCCAAGTCTCTTATTGACCTTGGTAAAGAACAAAATTCACTTGTTGAATTAAACAATGATATGGTTGCTATATCTGAAGCTTTATCCAATAGAGATTTTAAGCTTTTTGTAAAGAGCCCAATTATTAATGCCGATAAGAAAATGAATGTTTTTAAAGCAATCTTTGGTGATTCTTTAAGTAAAACAACATCTCTTTTCTTTGACATCCTTACTAGAAAAAGTAGAGAAATGTTTCTACCAGAAATTGTAGAAAGCTTTCTCAAACAATACAAGAAAATAAATCACATTACTGAAATAAAGTTGACTACTGCATCAAAATTAAGTGACTCAGCATTAGCAGCTATCAACAGAGCACTTTTGGAATCTGAAATAACAGATCAAAAAGTGGAGATTGAAACAGTTGTCGATCCAAAAATTATCGGTGGGTTTGTGATTGAAGTAGAAGATAAACTTTATGATGCAAGTGTTGCTCATAAATTAGATAAAGTTAAAAAGCAGTTTTTAAATAATAATTACATTAAATAATTCTAAAATAAATTGATATGGCTGGGGTTAAACCTGAAGAAATATCCGCGATTCTTAAACAACAGTTATCTGGTTTCAAATCTGAATCTGAGCTAGAGGAAGTAGGTTCCGTATTGCAAGTAGGTGATGGTATCGCTCGTGTATATGGATTGACAAAAACCAAAGCTGGTGAGTTAGTTGAATTCGAAAGTGGCGTTCAAGCTATTGTATTAAACCTTGAGGAAGACAACGTAGGAGTTGTACTTATGGGTTCAAGCGATGGTATTAAAGAAGGCTCAACAGTTAGAAGAACAGGTCGTATTGCATCAATCAATGTTGGCGAAGGTTTTTGTGGTAGAGTAGTCGATGCTTTAGGTAAGCCAATCGATGGTAAAGGACCTATTGCAGGCGAAACATTTGAAATGCCTATTGAAAGAAAGGCACCAGGTGTTATTTACAGACAACCAGTTACTGAGCCACTTCAAACAGGAATTAAAGCGATCGATGCCATGATTCCAATTGGTAGAGGGCAAAGAGAGCTTATTATTGGTGACAGACAAACTGGTAAGACAGCAATTGCTCTTGATACAATTATAAATCAAAAAGAATTTTACGACAGAGGTGAGCCTGTATATTGTATATATGTAGCATCTGGTCAAAAAGCTTCTACAGTAGCTCAAGTAGCAAAAGTATTAGAAGAAGCAGGCGCAATGGCCTATACAACTATCGTTTCTGCTGCAGCTTCTGATCCTGCACCACTTCAATTCTATGCACCGTTTGCGGGAGCTTGTATCGGTGAGTACTTTAGAGATACGGGAAGACCAGCTTTGATCATCTACGATGATTTGTCAAAGCAAGCAGTTGCATATAGAGAAGTTTCATTATTGTTAAGAAGACCACCAGGGAGAGAGGCATATCCAGGTGATGTATTTTACTTACACTCAAGGTTATTAGAGAGAGCGGCCAAGGTGATTGATAATGATGAGATCGCAAACCAAATGAACGATTTACCGCCTAGCCTTAAAGCGGCCGGTAAAGTAAAAGGTGGTGGCTCATTAACGGCTTTACCTATTATTGAGACTCAAGCAGGTGATGTATCAGCATATATTCCAACCAATGTAATTTCGATTACAGATGGTCAGATATTCTTAGAATCAAACTTATTTAATGCTGGTATCAGACCTGCAATTAACGTGGGTATATCTGTATCAAGAGTGGGTGGTTCTGCTCAAATTAAGTCAATGAAAAAAGTATCTGGTACATTGAAACTAGATCAAGCTCAATTTAGAGAATTAGAAGCATTCTCAAAATTTGGATCTGACTTAGACGCTGCTACAATGTCTGTTCTTGAAAAAGGAAAAAGAAACGTAGAAGTATTAAAGCAAGGACAATATGCTCCAGTACCTGTTGAAAAACAAGTTGCTATTATTTACCTAGGAACAAAAGGACTATTAAAAGATGTTCCTGTTGATCAAGTAGGTGATTTTGAGTCACAATTTTTAACAAGCTTAGAGCAAAAGCATCCTGATGTATTAGAAACTTTTAGAGCTGGCAAATTAAGTGATGATGCGATTGCAGCAGTAGAAGCACTAGCGGCTGATATGGTAAAGCAATACGCATAATTCATTAGCTTAAATTAAAAAAAGCGAATAGATGTCTGGTAAATTAAAGGAAACAAGAGAACGAATAACTTCTGTAAATTCAACTCAGCAAATTACTAAAGCCATGAAAATGGTTTCAGCTGCTAAGTTGAGAAGAGCTACACAAGCTATTACAGAAATGCGCCCTTACGCGGATAGACTAAATAAGATGATGATTAACATCTTAAGTAATCTTGAAGGAAGTGCTTCGTCTTCATTTTCTACAGAACGTGAGATTAAGAAAATGGCTATCGTAGTCATTACATCAAATAGAGGTCTTGCCGGAGCATTTAATGCTAATATTGGAAAACAAACATTAAAAGTTTTAGAGAATTATAAAACTTTACAAAGCGAAGGAAAGATTGATTTGCACTTCATTGGAAAAAAAGGTTTTGACTTTTTAAAGAAGAAATGTGAAGGATGTAATTTAATGACTGAAGACATGGCGCTTTCGTCTGATTTAAGTTATGATAATCTGGCAACCTTTTCTCAGAAAATGATGGATCAATTTATTCTTGGTGAATATGATAAGATCTATGTTGTTTACAGCCAATTTAAAAATGCGGCTATTCAAGATCCTATTGCAGCTCAGTTTTTACCAGTACCTAAACTAGAAGTTACTAAAGACGCTAAAGCGAAAAATACGAATGCTGATTATATCTTCGAACCGTCAAAAGAAGAACTATTAGAACAGTTAATTCCTAGTATTCTACAGACTTCTTTTCAAAAGTATATTCTTGATGTAAATGCAGGTGAGCATGGTGCAAGGATGACTGCGATGGATAAGGCAACAGAAAATGCAAATGAGTTGTTGAAAGATCTTAAGATCATGTACAACAAAGCCAGACAAGAGTCTATAACGAATGAAATCTTAGAGATTGTTGGTGGTGCTGCAGCATTAGAAGGATAAAAGACAATAATTAAATAATATAAAAGGCATTCTGTTTTCAGGATGCCTTTTTTAGTTTAATAGAAATCTTTTTATGACTAAATCTTCACAAACTTTTTAGAAACAGCTAAACTCTTATATCTAAAAACACAATTATAAAGACCACTAGGAATATGATGTAAATCAATAACCTTTTCTCTGCTGTCAAATGAAGAAGTTGAATGCAATCTTTGACCCAAGTTGTTGTAAATGTCAATTTTTATCTCTTCATCTAAAGAGCTGGGAATTTTAAGAAATAATGTATTTATTATGGGATTTATTTTTACTGAAAAAAAGCGACTAAATAGTGATTCTTCAAAATCTAAATTCTCTAAAGTAAGACACTTATCAAAGTTTTTTAGAAATTCATGAATGGGCAAGCTTTCTGTTTCTGAACTATTTATTTCTCCAACGACATTACCGTTTTGGATCAAAATATAGTTTACTGAACATATCGAAAAATGTATTGTAGGAAATGGAGCTTCAGATTCACTACTTAAATCATTAAAGTTTATAATTAATTTATCTCCAAGTTCAACTCTTACAACATCGGTACAAGTAGAATAACTATAATTGATTGATAATTTTTCTTCTTCAATTGTACCTGATAAAATACTTTCAACTTTAACATCAAAGGCAAAAGAAAAATCTTCTTCATTTACAGAAATGACTTCTACTATTGCAATATTGCTATTCCCAATAGTTGATTCACAAAAGCTTTGTGGTCCGACACACGAACAGGCATAGGCATTCCAATTAATGCCAAGTATAAGAAGAGCTATAAAGTAAATTCTTTTCATAATGATGTTTGTATGAGAATAGACGTTACATTTAATAACTTTTGTTGGTAATAACCTAATTTCTTCCCATTTTTAGTTTTCTTTCTGGATTTACTAAAATAGGATTAATGAACAAATCAGGATTACTATTCTTTTTTTTAATTGCTTTCTGCAAGTTAAATGGGCAAACAACATACCTTCATTGTGGTCAAATGCTTGATATGACTTCTGAAAATGTTCAGGAGGAAGTAACTATCATTGTTGAAAACGATAGAATAAAAAGTATCGTGTCAGGCTACTTAAATGGAAATGATGAAGTGATTCATATTGATCTGAAAGACAAATTTGTAATGCCTGGTTTTATGGATATGCACGTTCATATTGAACACGAATCTAGCCCAACAAGATACTTAGATCGATTCAGACAAAATAAGTCAGATATCGCTCTTGGCGCCATAAAATATTGTGAACGTACATTGATGGCAGGATTTACAACGGTTAGAGATCTTGGGGGTACAGGTGTAAATGTGTCTCTAAGAAATGCAATTAACAAAGGAGAAATATCAGGGCCCAGAATTTATACTGCAGAAAAATCTATAGCAACTACTGGCGGACATGCTGATCCAACTAACGGAGTAAGGGACGACCTAAAAGGAGACCCCGGTCCAAAAGAAGGTGTTATTAACAGTATTGAGGACGCAAAAAAAGCGGTCAGACAACGATATAAAAATGGAGCAGATTGTATTAAAATAACGGCAACTGGTGGTGTGCTCAGTGTGGCGAAAGATGGACAAGGACCTCAATTTACAGTTGAAGAAGTGAAAGCCGTAGTGGATGCTGCAGCTGACTATGGATATGTTACAGCAGCTCATGCACACGGAGCCGAAGGAATGAAACGTGCAGTGCTTGGTGGCATTCATAGTATTGAACATGGAACAAAAATGAATGAGGAGGTCATGCAAATGATGATAGACAGCGGCACTTATTATGTCCCTACAATTTCAGCTGGTAAATTTGTAGAAGAAAAGGCAAAGATTCCAGGTTACTATCCTTCTATTATCGTTCCGAAAGCTTTAGAGATTGGTCCTAAGATTCAAGCAACCTTCGAAAAGGCCTATAAAGCAGGAGTAAAAATTGCATTTGGTACAGATGCTGGTGTTTCGCCACATGGGGATAACGCAAAAGAATTTGTTTTTATGGTTGAAGGAGGTATGCGTAACTTTGAAGCTTTGTTGTCAGCCACAGTTTCTTCAGCAGACTTAATGAATCTCACCAAGGATTATGGAACATTAGAAGTAGGAAAAAAGGCAGATATTATTGCAATGAAACTGAATCCATTAATAAACATTGATGCTACTCTTGATGTTTCTTTTGTAATGAAAGGAAATATTATTTATAAAAATGAATAAGTAATTTATGCTAAAGGACAGATCTTTTTATATGATTGTAGGTGTTGCATTTTTGCTCTTGGTAGTGCCCAATATGATGTTTCAAATGAGAAGTGAAGCAAAGATTTTTAAAGAAGAACCATTGTTATTTTTTGGTACTTGTTTAATTGCTTCCTTTATATGTGCTTTTACATTCTTTAAGATGTTTAGGTCTCCCAAGGATTAGAAATAAGATCTTTATTTTGAAATTTTTGTCAACAAATCACTTCCTAGAAATTCATCTTCTTTATTTGTATACCAATCTCTTTTAGCAGGAATTTTTACGTTATCAATTTCTACAAGTTTATCTAAATAGATATATTCCCCATCGTTAGCAGCTTCATCATGATAGAATCGATAACCTCTGAGTTGAAAAGATTCCTTATCAAAATAGAAATACCAAATATCTTTTCCAACGGCTTCCGTATAGGTGACTTTTATCTTACAGCATTCGTAACCATTAAATGATTCTTCGGCTACTGTTTTACCTACAATTGTACCCGGATCTTTCAATTTTCTTGGCAGGTGCCATAAGTATAAATAATAGTTTTTAATCATCATGCCTCTTTCAGGAGAAAATCGATATTTTTTGATATCCTCTTCTGTAATGTTCTCATTGTCATCTAAAAACATTTTTAAATTTTCCTTTTCAATTTTATAGGTAATTAATCTGCCTTCTCTTTGGGAAGCAATTTCGAAGCGCTCGCTTTTCGGACCTAATAAAACAATCGAAGTTCTTGATGATCCATCAGGTCTGCTTTCGTCAAAATGAAATGAGTAGTCGTTAGAAAATAACTCATTTTTCGGATCATGAAAGGCTATAGAATTGTCAATAATATTTTCAGCGGTTAATGATTGTGCATTAATTTGCCCACATAGTAGATAGGAAAGCAGAGTTAAATATTTTACCATAACATTATTTTGTACATAAAATCTTAGTGTTGGTCTGATTTTTAAACCTTCTGGAAGGTATTCAAAAATAATTGAAACTATCTTTTTTTTAAATGAATTAATAATACTGTATAACCTTTTAATTAAATCAACAAAACAAAACATGACATCACACGAAATTGACTATGAAGTTTATGGGGAAGAATTACAATTTGTAGAAATAGAATTAGACCCTGGCGAGACGGTAGTTGCAGAACCAGGCAGCTTTTTGATGATGGATGAAGACATCGAAATGAAAACCATATTTGGAGATGGAAGCAGTGAAGACCAAGGAATGTGGTCAAAGATATTGGGAGCGGGAAAACGGGTTTTAACTGGAGAGAAATTATTTATGACAACATTTACTCACGAGGGCTATGGAAAAGCTAAAATTTCTTTTGGGGCACCTTTTCCAGGAAAAATAATACCCGTTGATTTGACAGAATACAACAATAAAATAATCTGCCAAAAGGATTCTTTCCTTTGTGCAGCAAAAGGAACATCTGTAGGCATTGAGTTTTCTAAGAAATTAGGAAGAGGCTTCTTTGGTGGAGAAGGTTTCATAATGCAGAAAATTGAAGGCGACGGAATGGCATTTATGCATGCAGGAGGCTATATAGTAAAGAAACGACTTGAACATGATGAACATCTAAGGGTTGATACTGGATGTTTGGTTGGTTTTACTCAAGATATTGATTATGATATTACATTTGTTGGAGGTGTTAAGAATACCATTTTTGGCGGAGAAGGCCTATTTTTTGCCAGCTTAATAGGTCCTGGAGATGTTTGGATACAAACACTGCCTATAAGTCGACTAGCAGATAGAATATTGACACATTCTAAAGGATACTTTGGTGGTAAAAGAGGCGGCGAAGGGAGTGTATTAGGAGGACTAGGTGATTTGTTAGATGGTGATGGCTGGTAGGCTCTCCTAAGAGTACTACTTGGCAAAGTAACAATTGCTTTTAAGCATCTCTATTTTGGCTATCTTTAGTCTTCGATGAATATATTATTAATAATAACACCATACTCACCTGCTCAAACGCCAAATACTCTGCGATGGATACCAATAATTAAACATTGGCAGACAGTCGGATATAGTGTTACCGTTCTCACTACCAAATGGAGGAACAGTGTTGAGTTTGAAGAATTAGATGGTGTAGATATTTATAGAACTGGGTATAATACATTGCTTGATTGGTTTTATAACAAGTTCTCTATTTCTAATAGGAGAAATAAAGTTGGAAATAATAAATTAAAGAAACCAAATATTTTCAAAAGAGGAATTGAAAAATTGGTTGATGTCTTTTGGCGAAAAAGATACTGGCCTGACGGCAGTGTTTTATTTCTTAAGCCTGGAAAAAAACTAGGAGACAAACTGATTACAGCAAAAAAAATAACTCATGTCATCAGTGTCGGACTCCCTTTCACAAATCATCTGATTGGCAAATCGCTTAAAGTAAAAAACCCAAAACTCTTTTGGCTTATGGATATTCAAGATCCATTTTCTTTTTCTGATCAATTTTGGGTTAATAATTTTGATAAGTACGCAATTAAGAATATTGAAGAAGAAGGCAAATGTTTTGAAACTGCTGATAAAATAACAGTGACAAATGATCAAGCGTATAATTTGTATACAGATCTATTTGAAATGCAAAAAGAAAAGCTTTTTGTTATTCCTCCATTAATTTCATTGCAAGAGTCTACACCTAAAACTCATAAGCATTATGATGAGTCAAAAATAAACATTGCATACTTTGGAAGTTTTTATGAAAAAGTTAGGTCACCATTCAGGTTTTTAATGATGTTGGATTTTATTTTGAAAAAGCATCCTCAAAAATTAGCTAATGCTCATTTTCACTTTTTTGGTGAACAAAATAAATTCAGCGCTCCTATTTTTCATATGTTCAAACAGCTTGTGCCTTATATCACACATCATGGCTACCTAAGACGTTTAGAACTCTCCTCTCATGTAAAACACATGGATATGTTATTAAATTTTGGGAATCAAACCAATTATCATTTGCCAAGTAAGGTTGTTGAGTATATTTATTTTAATAAGCCATTGATAAATATTGTAACTATTGAAGATGATTCGAGCTACGAATTCTTAAAAGGAAAATTGGAGATTTTAAATTTAAAAATGAGTAAAATAGATGTTGAAAAAAATGCTGAATTATTTTTAGATTTTATTGAGAAACGTGACTCTGAGTTTAATATAAAAGGTGTCCAACCCTTTTTACCTAAATCCATTTCAAAACAATACAAAGACTTAATGGTATAAAGCGAAGAACTATTCTAATAGTTTTCCAATTAAGGTATTGAACGAATGATTCCAAGACTTTGAATATGCCCTCTTTTCTTGCGCTAAATTCTTTTTCTTTTGATAATAAAGTAATTCATTGGTGAAAGCACTTTTCAGCGTTTGATTAAGACTTTCTTTACTTGGTTTGGACCAATATGCACAATCTGGTGCAAGTTGCTCTTGTAGTCCAGGGTGTTCCGTAATTATCATATTTATTTCCTTAGACAGACCTAAGCATAGAACACCAGATTGGCTGGCTTGAGTATATGGAAGAATAAGAAATTCATGGTTTTCAATAAGTGTATTTAATTCGTCATCTGAAATTTTTCTATTTATAATATTGAGATTTGGCAAGTTGATTTTAGGCAACTCACCGTCGCCGGCAATTGTCAATTTGTTAAAAGATAATTCTTCTAAAGCTGAACTTAGCAACTCAAGTCCTTTATATGGTTTAATATAACCTACAAAAAGAAGATTTGGCAGTGGATTATATGGTTTGTTGTTTGAATTAACCTCTGTAAATAATGGGTGGGGGAGTACCATAAAAATTGTTTTGTTGAAACCAGCCTTTGCCGCTAGATTCATCTGATGGTCCGTTAAAAAAACGCATGGATTCGATAATGCAATAGTTTTGTTTTGCAGTAGTCTGACAAACTTCCGTTCACTTTGATGAAGCTTATAGTCATGTACTGTTATTGCAAATTTGATCTTTAAGCGTTTTGCTAACTTTCCAATCAAATAATTCCATGGATGAAAAGAAGGACAATAAATTACTAATTTTGGAAATTGGGCATTTAAATCCTTAAGGAGCCTTTTACACTTTCGATAAAATGGACCACTTTTAGTTATAAAGTCAAAAGAATTTTTAAATCCAGGTAATATATAATCAACCTTACTAAATATATTTTTTGTCTCCTCAGTAGTTATAAGGATAGGATTGAATTCTTTAAAATGCTTCAGCATTTCGATGGTATACTCAATACAGCCTGTTCGAGTAAGAGAAAAGATTATTATTTTCCTAGCTTTATCCAACTAAAATAAATTATCTGAAAGTTTTAAATATCATAGGTACGCGTCCTGAAGCCATTAAGCTGGCAATTTTGCACAAGTTATTACTTGAGGATGACAAATTTGAATCAATTCTGTGCTTTACGGGTCAACATCCATCTTTAGCCAGTGAAGTATTGGATCAATTTGATATTAGCCCTGATTATTGCTGTCTGGTTAAAAACCACAATGAAAATTTAGCTTTTATGATCTCTTATTTGATAAAAGCATTGCAGGAATTGGTTAACAAACTTAGACCGGATTATATTTTAGTTCAAGGAGATACGCTCAGTTCTTATTGTGGATCCACCATTGCATTTTTAAATCAAATAAAACTTATTCATGTAGAAGCGGGATTAAGAACCTATAACAAATGGGCTCCTTTCCCAGAAGAAGTGTTTAGGAAAATAAATGGAATCTTAGCAGATATACATTTTGCACCAAGCATAATTGCTGAACAGAATTTATTAAACGAAGGTGTTAAGCAAAAAGACATATTTCAGGTTGGAAATACAGGCGTTGATGCTTTATTATCTATGGTTAATAAATTAGAGACAGAAAAAATTGGTGTAGGTGATAAAATAAAAACACAATTTCAAAAAAATAATGAAGGTCAAAAGTTAATTCTTGTAACGCTACACAGAAGGGAAAGTCAAGTCAACTATTTGGAGTCAGTAATAAGAAATTTGAAAGAATTGTCAGAAAGGAAAAACGTATTAATTATTTGTCCTATTCACCCTAACCCTAAGGTGATATCTGTTTATAATAAAATAACAAATACACCAAATTTTAAATGTATTGATCCATTGAAATATTCAGATTTTGTATGGGCGATGATTAAAACTGATCTGATCATTACAGATAGCGGAGGCATTCAAGAAGAAGCACCTTATCTTGGCAAGCCATTACTAATAGCCAGAGAGCAAACAGAAAGGCAAGAAATTTTAAATAGTAAAAATTGCAAATTTTTGAATTTAGATACTCTAGAAGATGATATTTTTCAATTGTTAAGTTTAATGGATCTAAAACCTTTTAGACCATATGGCAATGGCAATGCTAGTGAAAAGATATTAAAAATATTAAAGGAAGAGATTGGCGATTGATCTAAAATTGCTTAGTCCTCCCGAACTATGGTAGCCTCTTTTATAAGATACATCAGGCGATTAATATCAGAATCATTAAGGGTCAAGATTCCTTTTAAAGTAACTTGTTCTGCTGTGTATTCGACAGGTTCCGCAGCTTCTACTTCCATAACTGTTTCTGGACCGGCACCACCACAAAAGAAACACATGTTATAAGGAAATGCAGAGAAGATAAATTCTTTGTGTGACTTATATCCTTCGACAGGAATAATATATCCTTTAACTTCTATTTCTTTTCCAGCTAGCGCTTTTACTTGAGAACTGAATACGGGAATGTCAATTTTGAATCCCATAAGTTCGTCATACTGTTTTTTATATGTAATCTTAGACAGTGTTTTCCAAGTATTTTGAGAAGCTTCTTGAGCAGAAGCATTTGAATTTAATGTTAAAATAAAAGCTAAAATAAAGATGTAACGCATTGTTATGATTTTACGATTTCTAGTAATTCAGCATCCGTTAGTGTATAAATAAGTCCACTTGGATCACCTTTTTGGATATTTAAAATGCCTTTCAAAATGACTTTGTCACTGGTGTAGTTTATTTTTTCTCCGTCTTTCATAAACACTTGCATGGCAGATTCCGGCCCAGCAGCACCACAGAAAAAACACATATTTTGTGGATATCTGGAAAACATAAAATGACTCAATTCAGTTTTTGCGGCTAAAGCGATAATGTGGCCTTTGATTGTCATTTCTTTTCCATTTAATGGTTCAACTACAGGTTTAGGAGTAGCTGTTTGTATTATCATACCTAACAGGTCATCAAACTTTGATTCCTTGTCAACCATGGCTAATATATTCCAAGGGTCAACATTGTCTTGTGCAGACAAATTGACGGTAAAGAAAAGCACCAAAGTGAAAAGAATATATTTCATTTAAATGTTTCTAATTTAATAACAGCAAAAATGCATAGAATTTATCCATAATTATGGTTAAAGCAAGGTTAAATCTGTACAATTATCCGTGAGATAAATTTTTATGAATATCTGTCTTATAAGCTAAGATTGCAGGAATTAATGCGGCAATAAGCCCTAATAATATGGTTGCTGCTAAGAGCTTAATTTCTAAGCCGTGCATAATCCAGGATTCAAATTGATAGTTATATTTTTCTGATAGATTATTTGTGAGACCAGATAAAGCCAGATTGCTTAAAAACATTCCTAACAAATACCCTAAAATGGCCATAATAAAACCTTCTAATAATATTAAAGAAAACAGGCTTTTCGAATTACCTCCTAATACTCGCAGTAAAGACAATTCATATTTTCTTTGTTTCAATGAATTAAGTAAGGAAACAAAGATGCTGATAGCAGATACGATGGCAATCAAGTATGCTATTAATTGAAGCGCTTTTGTGCCGGTTCCCATCATATCATATAATCGATTGATTTCATAGGCTGGAGCTGCTGCTTGCAGATCAGTATTTTGATTAATATTTCTAGGCATTGATAATGCTTGAAAATTTGTTTTGCTTTTATACTGAATTAAAATACTTGTGATTTCTTGATCTTCATGTTCTAGTAAATGGCTTCTTGACATATCACTGGTATGATCATGAACAGTTGTCCCATCGTGATCATGGTCGTGTCCATCATGGTCGTGATCCCCGTGATCATGATCATGTTCAGAATGATCGTGTTCAGAATGATCGTGTCCATCATGATCATGGCCACTATGATCATCGTGACTGTGGTCATGGTCGCTATTGTCATCTGCGTCTGCAGATATGGAAGCACCATGATCATGATTATGAACATCCCAAACAGATTCTGTATTGCAAAGTATGAGTTGGTCGATTACACTTCCGGTTTCATTTAAAATACCTACAACGGTAAATGTGCCATGCTCGTGTTCTAAGTCTTCATCATCATTAAATCCATGTGAGCTCTTAAATGTAGAACCTAAAGTTAATCCTAAATCACTAGCAACGGATGCACCAATTGTTGCTTCATAAATATGCTGCCATTTTTTTCCATTTTTTATAGAAGCATCATATAGTTCTAAGATTGAATAGTCTGTTCCAATAATTCTGTATCCTTTATAGCTGTCACCCATTGAAAGAGGAACTGAACGCTTTATTAGTGGGTGACCTTCTCTTAGAAATGGTTTTGCTTCTTTGATGCTCATATTTCCAGTAGGTGCATCAATATGATACATTGAGCTTAAGATTAACTGAAGCGGGCTTCCTTTGGCACCAATAACCAAATCTATTTCGGCTAGATTTTTATCAAATTTATCTTTTAATTGATGATTAACTAAAAGGATAAAGTTTATAAGACCAATTCCAAGTGTTAATAATATGAGATTAAGTAGTAAACTTAACGGATTATGTATAATGTTTTTCCAAGCTAATTTTAGTAAGCTCATAATTAATGTAGTTCTATATTATTACTAAAAAAATCCTTGAGTCTGTTGTCATGCGTAACGACAACTAATGCAGCTTTTACATTTTCAGAATGTTGCTCAAGAAGCTTTATCACTTCTTCACAGTTTTTATCATCTAAAGCCGAAGTTGGCTCGTCAGCAAGAATAAGTCTTGGTTTATTAATCAAAGCCCTAGCAATAGATAATCGTTGTTGCTCGCCTTGACTCATCTCGTAAGTTTTCGCCGTCTTTCTATGATTTAAATTTAGAGCATCTAAAAGTTCAGCACTTAATTTTTTGTCTAAAGGTTGACCAGCCATTTTCTGAGCAAGGAACAAATTTTCTTCAGCTGTGACGGATTGTACAAAATGAGGCTTTTGAAAAACAAGTCCTATGTTTTTCCCTCTGAATTTATCAAGCTTATGACCCTTTAAACCGTAAAGTGGTGTATTGCCAATAAAAACATCTCCTGAAGTCGGTTTTAATATTCCTGCTAGAATATGAAGTAAGGTTGTTTTTCCTACTCCTGATTGTCCAAGTACAAGCAGCGTTTTTTCCTGTTCGCAAATAATATCAGGAAACTCGAATGATACCGAATCGCTAAATTTATGAATAATGTTAGAAGTCTTGATCATCTTTTAAAAGTTGCTGCAAGATAGTAAAGTAGACGCAGACACAAAGGGAATTTTTTATTCAAAACTTAAAATGTTTTATTTTCTATTATGCGTTGCGACATAACGTTAATTATAAGTTACTTTTATCTGTGCATGTTGTAAAATATGAAGGTAAAAGAATTTATAAAGTTATTCGGTCAAGCGGTTCGTGGCGAAGAAGTTGATTATACAAAAGGAAGTATTAATCGTGCTTTGATATTGTTATCTGTTCCAATGATATTGGAAATGGTTATGGAAGCTTTATTTGCTATAGTTGATGTTTTTCTCGTAGCAAAAATCAGCAATAATGCAGTCGCGACAGTTGGAATAACAGAAGGGATTTTGATGTTGGTTGAATCAATAGCTTTAGGGATTGCGATGGCGGCAACAGCAATGATATCTCGTCGAATCGGTGAAAAAAATAATAATGCCGCTTCAAGAGCTGCCGGTCAAGCCATTTTATTTACAGCAGCTATTTCATTGGTTTTAGGGATTTTGGCGTTCATTTTTGCAGAGGACATCTTATTATTAATGGGCGGCGATGCAGCCCTTATTGAAGAAGGTAAGGAATACACAAGAATTATACTTTCATTCAATTTTATCCTCATGTTTCTTTTTGTATTTAATGGCATATTTAGGGCAGCAGGGAATCCGGCTATTGCTATGAGGACTTTGATTTTTGCAAACTTGCTTAATATAATATTAGACCCTATTCTTATTTTTGGTTTGGGACCCATATCAGGAATGGGTGTTACTGGAGCCGCTGTTGCAACTTGTATAGGACGTGGTTCTGGAGTTCTGTATCAACTTTATATACTGTTTTCTGACAAATCAATTTTAAGAATAAAGCCAAGTTACTTTAAACCTGATTTTAAAATAATCAGCAGACTTTTTAGATTGACATTGGGCGGAGCAGGACAGTTTTTAATTTCTACAGCAAGTTGGATCTTTCTTATTAGAATATTATCAACTTTCGGAAGTGTTGTTTTAGCAGGGTACACAATTGGACTCAGAATAATTATCTTTTCTATACTTCCTTCATGGGGGTTAGCCAATGCAACGGCGACACTCGTTGGACAAAACCTAGGGGCTAAGGAACCTGGCAGAGCAGAAAAAACAGTCTGGAAAGCGGGGATTTATAACATGCTTTTTTTACTTTTTATCTCAATTATTTTTATAGGTTTTGGCAAATCAATTTGTGGAATTTTTAGTCAAAGCTCAGAAGTTATTCAAGAAGCAAGTTTATGTTTAATCGTATTAAGTTTGGGTTATATCTTTTTTGCATATGAGATGACGATTACGCAAGCTTTTAATGGGGCAGGAGATACAACGACACCTACCATTTTGACATTTATATTTATGTGGTTGGTTCAAATTCCATTGGCATATATTCTAGCTATTGAATTCAGTTTTGGTTCTTTAGGTGTATATATGTCAATTTCTATTTCAGGATGTTTGATGTCTATCGCCGCCATTTATTTGTTTAGAAAAGGTAAGTGGAAAGAAGTGATTATCTAAATCCGGCATTTCAAAAATGTAAACTATTCGTCAATTTAATTGATTAAAATTTACGGTTATAAATCTGAATATTTTGAAGATGATGTCCATTTTAAAAGGATAAACCTAAATCATGAATCAATTTGAAATGGTAATTTAATTAAACGGTTAATGACCAAATTCTCTAAGGTTTATTGAAATCTTAGGCTCCTGAGAAATTTAACGAAAAGGCAAAAATAAATTCGTTATTAATGATTAAAAGTTGTAACTTTTACGTAGTTTTAGATTAACCCTTGCTTAGAATTATTAAAATCTAGACAAACCAGTTGTAAAGCCCTCTCATTAGTTTTTATATATAAATACAGTTATTAATTAAGATGTAAAGGAATGGAAGTAAAGGAATTAGGGTTAAGTATGCCTGAACTAAAAAAATCCTTGAACAATTTTTTTGGATTTAAGGACTTCAAATTAAATCAAGGTGAGATTATTAGAAGTGTCCTCGATGGCCAAGACACGTTTGTAATTATGCCAACAGGAGGAGGTAAATCATTATGTTACCAACTGCCTGCGTTAATCATGGAAGGAACAGCTTTGATTATTTCCCCATTGATCGCATTAATGAAAAATCAAGTCGACAGTATCAGAGGGTTTAGTGATGAAAATTCTGTAGCTCATTTTTTGAATTCTTCTTTGAATAAAACTCAAATGAAGGAAGTCAAAGGTGATATATTATCTGGTAAAACAAAACTGGTTTTTATTGCGCCAGAAACATTAACCAAGCCTGAAAATATCCAATTTTTTAAAGAAGCAAATGTTTCATTTATTGCCGTAGATGAAGCACATTGTATTTCAGAATGGGGGCATGACTTCAGACCTGAATACCGTAAGATCAGACAAATGGTTCAAGGGATTTCAGATGATATTCCAATAATTGCTTTAACAGCAACCGCAACACCTAAAGTTCAATCTGATATTATTAAGAACTTAAACATGGAAAAGCCTAATATTTTCATGTCTTCGTTTAACAGAGATAACTTATTCTATGAAGTCAGACCTAAAATTTCAAAAGACCAATGCGTCAAAGAAATCGTTCAGTTTATAAACAGCATTGAAGGTAAGTCAGGAATTATTTATGTTCAATCAAGAAAGTCTACTGAAGACATTGCTAAAGTACTTCAACTTAATGGCATCAACGCAGCACCATATCATGCAGGCCTTGATTCTAAAACTAGGAACAAAGTTCAGGATGGATTCCTTATGGAAGAAGTCAATGTTATAGTCGCAACCATTGCATTCGGAATGGGCATCGATAAGCCTGATGTTAGGTTTGTCATTCACTATGATATACCAAAAAGCATTGAAAATTACTATCAAGAAACAGGTAGAGGAGGACGAGATGGACTAGGAGGTCATTGTCTGGCTTTTTACTCATATAAAGACATTATCAAATTAGAAAAGTTTTTGAGGGATAAAGGTGTTGCAGAGAAAGAATTAGCAGGTCAATTGATGGAAGAAATAATTGCATACTCTGAAACGAGTAGTTGCAGACGTAAGTTTTTACTGCATTACTTTGGAGAGCAATTTGAAGAGGAGAAATGTAATAAGAGATGTGATAATTGTAAAAACCCAAAAGAGACTCAAGATGTGACCAACGAAATGCATCAAATGCTTGTGGTCATCGAAGAACTTAAAGAAAATTATGGCGTCAAAATTCTTGCTGACTTTATGATGGGCAAGGTGTCCAAGGAAATAAAAACCAATAACTTTGATAACAAACCAAAGTTTGGAAAAGGAAAAGAAAAAGGAGAATTGTTTTGGCATTCAATTTTGAGACAATCTATATTAAAGAACTTTGTCTATAAAGAAATAGAACAATACGGATTGCTTAAATTGACGGATTTGGGAAGAGCCTTTATTGAAAATCCTCAGCCAGTATCAATTCCTTTGAATAGAGATTTTACCAGTGCTGAAGGACTGGCCGTTATGACAGATTCTAAAGGAGGAGCAGCTTTAGATAAGGAATTACTTTCTCATCTAAAAGATTTGAGAAAAGCAGAAGGTAAGCGTTTGAAATTACAACCTTGGGTCATCTTTAGTGAGCCTGCTTTGGTCGATATGTCAACTTACTATCCGATCTCCAAAGAAGATATGCTCAAAATTTCAGGTGTCAGTCAAGGCAAAGCACGGAAATTCGCAGCACCCTTTTTAGATCTTATCAAAGACTATGTTGAACAAAACGACATTATACGTCCTGAAGATTTTGTAATGAAGCAAGTAGCTAACAAGTCGAAATCTAAGGTTACTATTATTCAAGGGATTGATCGAAAGCTGGCTCTTGAAGACATTGGAGATTCTTTAGGTTTGACATTGGAAAACCTGCTTAAGGAAATGAATCTTATAGTTGGATCAGGCACTAAGCTAGACATCAACTATTATTTAGATGAAAATTTAGATGAATCTGTTATCGAAGACATCTATGAATACTTTAGTGAAGCGGAGACAGATTCTTATGAAGATGCCTTTAATGAACTGTCTGAAGATGACATTACCCTAGAAGAAATTCTAATGGTCCGAATTAAGTTTCTGACTGAAGTAGCACATTAAATTATAGTGAATATTAAATTACTTTAAAGCGTTTTGTAAATTGCAAAACGCTTTTTTTAATTAATCCTTTTAAATGAAGATTTTAATTTTAAACGGACCAAATCTTAATTTGCTTGGAACTCGGCAAACAGATATTTATGGCGAGCAAACAATGGAAGAAATATTTGGAGACATTAAAGAGCACTTTGCTGATCATCAAATATCTTATCTTCAATCTAACCATGAAGGCGATATAATCGATAAACTACATGAAGTTGGATTTGACTTTGATGGTGTTGTTTTAAATGCAGGTGCTTATACACACACAAGCATAGCCATAGCAGATGCCATTAATGCGATTACTACGCCGGTAGTTGAACTACATATTTCTGACATTTATAAAAGAGAAGCTTTCAGGAAAGTGTCATTCTTGAAAGATGTTTGTGTACATCATATTATTGGAAAAGGTGTTGCTGGGTATAAGTTGGCTGTAGCATATTTAATTAACACCGATCAAAACTAAGGCACGGACATTCGCAAATCTAAAATGCGTAACCTTTTTCTTTTATTCAATTTAAAAACTTTCTTAGAAAACGCTGACCTAACAAAGGCACCTATTGCTGCTATCACACCTCCAATAATAATTTCATCTTTACTCATTGTGTAATCCTCACTGGCAACGGAAGCAATACCACCATAGAGGTACCATGCTGCACTGAATTGAACCAACTTGGTCCCTACGCTCTTAGCCCAAGGTTTTTGGAGTTTAATACTATGAAATTCTTCAAGTTTGTAAAAGGTGCTCTCAAAAACCAATATGTTTTCTTCAGGCTTAATGGTCATGAGTTCTTCTTTTCGCCATGTTTTTGGGAAGGCTTTTAATTTGAATTCGATAACATCACCTTCATAAAACTTAATGGAGTTTAGTGAATTGGCTTTTTCTAGTTGAAGAAAAACTTGGCTGAAACACAGATTTGTAGTGTGTAAAATACTAAGACAGATTATTAATCTTATTATAAATTTCATCTATGTGTTTGATAATACTTTTTTCAATGTCGCTATATTCTTTGACATCGTTTTCTAAGTAGACGAACATTAACGAAACTTTATATCTTTTTTCTTTTAAAAGTTTGTCTAGAGGTAATTTGTTTATGCGGTAAGCTTCTCTGGTTCTTCGCTTGAGCAAATTTCTTTTAACGGCAAGTTTTATTTTCTTTTTCGGAATTGACACAGAAAAGAGTAATGGCCAATCAGCATCATTCTGAATAGGTTCAATGATATAAAATAGTTTAAATGGGAACTTAAATTGTGATTTACCTTCGGTAAATAAACGACCTATTTGCTTTTTACTTTTAAGGCGTTCAAAAGCTTTTAGCGTAAATTTAGGAGTCGACATGACTCAAAGATAGAAAGACCAAACTTATGATTAATGAAGTAATTACAGTAGTGTGCAATTATTTAGTATGCATTTCGTCAGAAACTGTTAATTTATAACGGCCTTTAGCTCTACGATTAGCAAGTACTTTACGACCATTCTTAGTAGCCATACGTGCTCTAAATCCGTGTTTATTAACTCTTTTTCTTTTTGATGGTTGAAAAGTCCTTTTCATGGTAAATCGTGTTTCTTATATTTTGCCCTTATAATTAAAGGATCGCAAAGATAGTATTTATTTGTAAACGAGACAATAGTACTTTAAAAAAAATAAATTAGTGCTAATCTGTTGGTTTTAAACAGATTAGCCTTTGATTACCCATTCATAGTGACAAGAAATTCTTCATTATCCATTGTACCTACCATATGCTTTTTAAGGAAAAGCATTGCTTCATCAGATTTCATATCTGCTAAGTGCTTTCTTAAAACGTGCATTTTAGACAGTGTTGCTGAATCTAGTAATAAATCCTCCCTTCTAGTACTTGATCTCGTTAAGTCGATAGCTGGATAGATTCGTTTGTTAGAAAGTGTTCTGTCTAACTGTAGCTCCATATTACCAGTACCTTTAAATTCTTCAAAAATAACTTCATCCATTTTTGAACCTGTTTCAGTTAATGCTGTAGCCAAAATGGTTAATGAACCACCATTTTCGATATTTCTCGCAGCACCAAAGAATTTCTTAGGCTTTTGTAATGCACTGGCTTCAACACCACCTGAAAGTACTTTACCTGAAGATGGAGAAACGGTGTTATAAGCCCTTGCCAGTCTTGTAATTGAGTCTAACAAAATGATTACATCATGACCACTTTCTGTCATTCGTTTAGCCTTTTCTAGAACGATATTGGCAACTCTTACATGGTTATCAGCTGGTTGATCAAAAGTAGAAGCAATCACTTCTGCTTTTACACTTCTCTGCATATCCGTTACTTCCTCTGGTCGCTCGTCAATTAGTAAAACGATCATATAACAATCTGGATGGTTGTCAGCAATCGCGTTAGCGATATCTTTTAGTAAAAATGTTTTACCAGTTTTAGGTTGAGATACGATTAAACCTCTTTGCCCTTTTCCTATTGGAGTAAAAAGATCAATCATCCTATTACCATAATCTTTACCTGCAGGATGAGAACACATTTTAAACTTCTCATCAGGAAATAATGGGGTTAGGTATTCAAATGGAATTCTTTCTCTTGTTTTTTCTGGATCTAAACCGTTAATTTTTGAAACACGAAGTAATGCAAAATACTTTTCGCCTTCTTTTGGAGGCCGGATTTCACCTTTTACAGTATCTCCAGTTTTTAGTCCGAATAATTTTATTTGCGAAGGTGATACATAAATATCATCAGGAGAAGATAGGTAGTTGTAATCCGAAGACCTTAAGAAACCATATCCATCACTCATCATTTCCAAGATTCCTGTTCCTTCAATAACACCATCAATGTCAACATTGAATTTTTTTACTGGTTCAGCAGGAGGAGCTGGTTTTCTATCTCTATTATCGTTTTTATCAGACTTTTTATCTCTTGGTTCTCTTGGTTCTCGTTGCTCTCTTTGATCACGAGAATCTCTTTTGCCTCTTGGCTCACGTTGCTCTCTTTTATCTCTTCTTTCGCCTCTATCTTCTCTTTTATCTTGAGTTTGTCTAGGTTTTCTAGGTTTGTCCTCAATTTTTTCTTTTATTTCAGCTGGTTTACTTTCATTTTTAGTGGGAACAGCTGCTTCTTTAGCTTTAGGTTTTGGCGTTCTTTTTCGTTCTGGTTTTGGTTTTTTGTCTGCTTTGGGAGCAGGTTTTGGTTTTGCGGCATTTTCAGGTTCGTTACCAGCAACCGCTTGATGATCTAATATCTTATATATTAAATCTTGCTTGCTTAGCCTTTTATATCCTTTAAGTGATAACTGCTCTGCAACTTCCTTAAGTTCAGGCACAAGCATTTCATTTAATTGGAGAATGTCATACATCTTTGAAAATAGTTACTAGGTTTAATAATTTTCCGATAAATAAGTGGGAAATGGTTGAAGAATTCAAAACAGAAATGAGTTTTCAAATTTGAATTCGGGGCAAATATATACTTATTTTCATGACAATGACAAGTATGATATCAATAATAATTGTATAAATGGCCTAATAATCAGGAAGATGTCATTTAAAAGGTGGTGTAATCATCGCTGAAGGTCAATAAATTAGATATCATTGATTCATTTTAGTAGTATATTTGCCCGCTTAAATACTATTGGTATGTTAGAAGTTTCAAGAATTAGAAATGAGAAAGAGGAAGTCGTTCAGGGACTTAAGAAAAGAGGTTGGTCAGATGAGGCCTTAAAAATATTGGATGATGTTATTTCAGCAGATGATAGCCGAAAGCAAATTCAAACTGAAAATGATAGTTTATTGTCGAAAAGAAACTCCTTATCTAAGGAAATTGGCAAATTATTCCAGACAGGTCAAGCCGACTTGGCAAATGAGACTAAAAAACAAGTTGATGCTTTAAAAGATGAAATTTCAAGGAATGAAAAGTTACTTCATGAGCGTATCGAAACAATTAATAATTATCTGTTTAAAATTCCAAATGTACCCAATCTTAAAGTACCCGAAGGCTTAACAGAAGATGACAACAAAATAACCAAAGATTGGAATGGGAAATTGATTAATCTTGGTGATAATGCATTAGCGCATTGGGATCTTGCTAAGAAATATAATATTCTAGATTTTGAATTAGGTGTAAAAATTACAGGAGCTGGTTTTCCCGTATTCAGAAACAAAGGTGCCAGACTTCAACGGGCTCTAATTAATTTTTTCCTTGACGAAGCTATTAATGCGGGATACGAAGAAATTGTTCCTCCTCATTTGGTAAATGCAAAATCTGCAATGGGAACAGGATCATTACCTGACAAAGAAGGTCAAATGTATTATATCGAAAAAGATGACCTTTATATTATTCCAACAGCAGAAGTCCCGGTAACAAATATATTGAGGGATGAAATTGTAAAGGAATCAGATTTTCCATTTAAATATACAGCATATACACCTTGCTTTAGAAGAGAAGCAGGTTCTTATGGTTCTGATGTAAAAGGTTTAAATCGTGTCCATCAATTTGATAAAATTGAAATTGTTCAAGTCCAGCATCCTGATAAATCACACGACACATTAAATGAAATGGTTACCTATGTTGAAGGCTTACTAACAAAATTGGAACTGCCGTACAGAATTTTGTGTTTATGCGGTGGGGACTTGACTTTTGCTTCTGCTTTAACCTATGATTTTGAAGTTTATTCTGCAGCTCAAAAGAAATGGTTAGAGGTTAGTTCTGTTTCCAATTTTGAAACGTTCCAAACGAACCGATTGAAATTAAGATATAAAGACGAAAAAGGTAAAAGTCAATTAGCACATACCTTAAATGGAAGTGCTTTAGCCCTAGCAAGAATAATTGCAGCCTTACTTGAAAACAATCAAACTGAAGAAGGCATTTTAATTCCTGAAGCATTAAGACGTTATACAGGATTTGACATTTTAAATTAAATTGTAATTATGGGAGGATATTTTTTAGTAATGGGATTTTTCTCACTTATCGGAATGTTGATGAGTAATAAGTTAAAGTCGACATTTAATAAATTTAGCCAGTACAGATTAAGTAAAGGATTGTCTGGAAAAGAAGTGGCTGAAGAAATGTTGGATTATTATGGAATTCATGATGTTAAGGTTGTACCAGCTAGGGGTATGTTAACCGATCACTATAATCCTAAAACTAAAGTGATTGCATTAAGTGAGCCTGTATACAACCAAAGAACAATAGCAGCATCTGCGGTAGCAGCGCACGAGTGTGGCCATGCGATTCAACATGCGGATGATTATCCAATGTTAGGAATGCGTTCGTCATTAGTACCATTGGTACAAGTGTCTTCTAAAGCACAGCAGTTTTTATTTATGGCAACAATGTTTGGATTTGGTATGTCTGTGAATAGTGGAGGCTCTGGAAGTATTTTTCTACTTTTAATAACAGTCACATTTGGTGTAACTTGTTTGTTTGCTTTGGTCACCTTACCAGTAGAATTTGATGCCTCTAGAAGAGCTTTGGCTTATTTAGAAAATACAGGAATTACACAAGGAGCAGAATATGAAGGTGCCAGAAAATCACTTTGGTGGGCAGCCATGACATATGTTGTAAATGCACTTGCAAGCTTAGCTGCTTTTTTATATTTCCTTATGAAGTATATGAATTCGAGAAATTAATATTATTGAATTAACTTTAGTGTTCAATAGCTTATTGATAAAATAAAAATTTAAATTATGAGTGATTTAATAAATGCAGCCATGTCTGGAGGGAAAAGTAATATGGATAAAGCCATAAATCATTTGAAAGATGAATTGCTTAAATTAAGAACAGGCAAAGCTTCTGGTTCAATGCTGAAAGGTATTATGGTCGATTACTATGGTACGCCAACAGCATTGCATCAAGCTGCAAATGTTTCAACACCAGACTCAAAAACAATTTCGATACAGCCTTGGGATAAGAAACTTCTTGGTTCTATTGAACAAGCTATTTTTGCAGCAAACCTCGGATTGACTCCAATGAATGATGGAGAATTTGTAAGAATAACAATTCCACCTTTAACTGAAGAAAGACGTAAAGAACTTGTAAAGGTTGCCAAATCTTTAGGAGAAGATTCAAAAGTTAGTATTAGAAATGAGAGGCAAAAAATCTTACAAACGATAAAAGCGGAAGTTAAAAACGGATATCCAGAAGATCAGGGAAAGAGAAGAGAAACAGAAGTCCAGAATATAGTAAACGGTTATGGAGATACTATTGGCAAACTTATAGAAGCAAAGGAAAAAGATATAATGACTGTTTAATGATTAGAACGATCAGAATTACGTTTTCTTTTTCACTCTTCTTATTCTTGGCATGTACCAAACCTACGGCTCAAGTATTTCAAGATATAGATAGTGCAAACATTGCTGCAGTAAAAATTGAACAAGGTGGAAATTTTGGTCCTTGTGAGCCAAGTATTGGAATCAACTCATTAAATACTGACAACATTGTTGCTGGCGCCATTTTAGACAAAGTATATGTTTCTAATGATGGAGGCAAAACATGGACAATAGATAAACTAACATCATCTCATGGTGTTTACGGTGACCCTGTAGTTCGAGCTGATTATAAAGGAAACTTCTATTATGCTCATTTATCGAATCCAAAAGGTAAAGCGTACACAAGTACAGAATTTTTAGATAGGATTGTTATTCAAAAATCTTCTGACCAAGGAAAGACATGGACTGATGGTAGTTTTACTTTACCAAGAAGCCCAAAAGATCAAGACAAACAGTGGTTGGAAATTGATCCAAACGACAATACTATTTATGTCACATGGACCGAGTTTGATTTGTATGCCAGTAAAAGTGAAGACGACCATTCTAGAATATTATTTTCAAAATCTGTTGATGATGGATTATCCTGGACACACCCGCAAGCCATCAGTCAGTTTGAAGGAAATTGTATTGATGATGATCAAACGACTGAAGGAGCGGTTCCCAGTGTTGGTCCTAACGGTGAGGTATATGTTGCTTGGTCTTATGATGAAAAAATATATTTTGACAGATCATTTGATAAAGGTGAAACATGGTTGGATGAAGACATTGTCGTTGCAGATCAACCAGAAGGGTGGACAATTACAATTCCCGGTCTATCAAGATGTAATGGCATGCCAATCACTCAAGTGGATCGTTCAGAAAGTCCATATAAAGGAACAATTTATGTAAACTGGGGAGACCAGAGAAATGGCACTGACGATACTGATATTTGGTTTTCATCTTCTACAGATCATGGAACCACATGGAGTGAGCCAATTAGAGTCAATGATGATGATACTCAAACGCATCAATTTTTAAGTTGGATGGCTGTGGATCAAGTCACAGGCCATATTTATATTGTTTTTTATGATAGAAGACATCAAACGGACTCCACTACTGATGTTTATCTCGCCTATTCAACAGATGGCGGGAAACACTTTAAAAATATAAAAATCAATTCTGAAAGTTTTAAACCTAATCCGTTTTTATTTTTTGGTGACTATAATGACATCAGCGCACATAATGGAAGAGTTAGGCCAATTTGGACACAAATGCATAATAATAAATCAAGTGTTTGGACAGCATTGATTAATTAAATCTTCACTTTTATTAATCCAGTTTTTAATAATATAAAAAGCTCTCCAGATTCGTAAAGAAAGAAATCTGTAATTGGTGTTTTTGATTCAAACAAAGTTGCATTTTCATCTATTGCAAAAGTGGTTTCAATTTCTTCAACCATAATTTTATTATCTAAAAGATAAAGCCATTGCTTATTAAAAAACTGGATATCTTCAAACTGAAGATCTGTTGTTTTAATAAACTGAGCAAAAACATCGAAGCTCATTATCTGTGATTCTCCTGCGACATAAACATTTAAATTGTCAACCATAATTTTAGATACAGAATTGTCATTTATATTCAATCCGATTAATTCGTTCGATTTTAGAATTTCTTTTCCTTGATCATTAATCTTAATTAATTGATGAATATTAGGATCGTATATCCAGATATTGTTATCTGCAGATAATCCAACATTATTAACTTGCCAATAACCCAACGATTCTAAGTTTAGTGTTTTGATTTCAGACAAGGTGTTATCTAAGAAAACAATGTGCTGGTATTCTGAAAGGTAAAGAAGGATCTTTTGGGGATTGGAAACATCAATTGTAGTAATTATTCCTTGGCGATAAGAAGAATATTCAAAAAGCAGATTGTAGTTTTCATCATATTTATGAAGCTGATTGTTGTTTTTTATTAAATAAATATTGCCAAAATCATCTACTTCTAAAGCGGAAAAATTACCGTTGATTAGTATTTCATTATTGTCAGCTGAAGTATCATGATTATGTAATTCGCTTTGTGTCTTACAAGATGTGCAAGTTAGGACTAAAAGAAGAGAGCAAAATTGAATTGCTGTTTTCATATTAAATTTAGCAGATTATTATTGCAAGAAATATTTTAACTCTAAAGTACCTGATTCAAACTTTGCGTAACTATAGTGTTCAAACCAATCTCCTGTATTTATGTAGCGCGATGATTTATTTGATAAAGTGATATCTAAAGGTAGGTGCCTGTGTCCAAAAATGCAAAAGTCAAAATGTTTAATTTTAATTTGCTCTTCTGCATAAATTATCAACCATTCTTTATCGGCTCCTTGAAAAGGGGTTATTGTTGATTCAGATTCTCTGGATTTCCTACTAAAAAACTTCATCATTGACATTCCAAGGTTTGGATGAATTCGTGCAAATAACCATTGATTAATTTTATTAGAAAAGATGCGTTTGATAAATTTATATCCATGATCATTTGGCCCTAAACCATCACCGTGCCCAAGTAAAAAGACCTTATTATTGATGGTTGTATAAATAGGTTTTTTATAAATCTTAACACCTAATTCTTCTGATAAATAATCAAACATCCATAGGTCGTGGTTGCCGGTAAATAAATGAACAGGAATACCTTTGTCTGTAAGTTCTGCAATTTTTGCTAAGACCCTGATGTGACCCTTAGGCACAACATGTCGATATTCAAACCAGTAATCAAATAAATCACCTAAGATGTATAGAGATTCTACATCTGTACTGATTTGGTCAAACCAACTGATGATAATTTGTTCCCTCTCTTTGGAGGGTTTTTTAGCGTTTAAACCAAGATGAAAATCAGAAGCAAAATATATGGCCATTTATTCTACGAATCTCTTGTCAACTTCCATCGTTTCATTGCAATTGCTACAGGTTCTAAGGTTCTCATTGCCGTAGTATTTTTTAAATCTTGGTAGGAAATCTTTCTCTATATTTTTAAGATCAAAATAATCCTCATACAATTTGTTGTTGCAATTATCACAGAACCATATAAGACCATCTTTATCATCCTCAGAACGTTTTAATTCAACGACCAATCCAATTGACCCTTCAGATCTCATTGGCGAGTGAGGCACTCGTGCGGGCAGAAGAAACATTTCTCCTTCATTGATAGGAATATCAACGGCTTTTCCATTTTCTTGGATTCTAACAACGATACTGCCTTCAATTTGATAAAATAATTCTTCGGTTTCGTTATAGTGATAATCTTTTCTTGCATTAGGGCCTGCAACAATCATAACAATATAATCACCTGCATCTTTATAGAGGTTCCTATTTCCAACAGGAGGTTTTAATTCGTCTCTGTTTTCATCAATCCATTTTTGTAGATTAAATGGTCTCGCTATAGCCATGGTAGATATTTTAAGTTTTAAAAGAGTGGTTAATTTATCACTTTTTTCTTCAATTTAAGTAATTGAAGGTGCAATAGATACTATAAGGACACTTTTTGATTTAATTTAAGTTTCATAAAGTCTTTTGCAAAGTAGCTGATAATAACATCTGCGCCGGCTCTTTTAATAGACAATAAAGATTCAGGCATTGCTTTTTTATAGTCTAACCAACCATTCTGACAAGCTGCAATAAGCATTGCACATTCGCCACTCACATGATATGCTGCAATAGGTAAAGAGTGGTTGTCTTTCAGCAGGCTAATGATGTCAAGATAGTTTATGGCAGGTTTTACCATCAAAAAATCAGCACCTTCTAATGTGTCTAGTTCAGCTTCTAATAACGCTTCGTTAGCATTAGCAGGATCCATTTGATATGTTTTCTTGTCTTTAGGAATACTTGGATCATTAACAGGTGCAGAATCCAGAGCGTCTCTAAATGGACCATAAAATGCACTTGCATATTTTGCGGTATAAGACATAATGGATGTATTTGGAAATCCGTCTAAATCTAAAGCATCGCGAATAGCTTCCACGCGTCCATCCATCATATCCGAAGGTCCAATCACATCGAAACCTGCTTTAGCTTGAGCTACTGCCATTTTTTCTAAAACGGCAAGTGTCTCATCATTTTTAATTTCGTTGTCTTCAACGATACCGTCATGTCCATCTGTGTTATAAGGATCTAAAGCCACATCGCTTATTAGAGTAATATCTGGATATTTTTTCTTAATCTTTTGAGCTGCTAAGAGGTAAAAGTTTTTAGGGTTAAAACTGTATGTAGCTGTTTTATCTTTTAATTCGTCGGGTATCTTAGGAAACATAATAAAGCTGTGAATTCCTAGCTTAAGACATTGTCCAATTTCTTTCAAAATCACATCTAAAGATTGTCTATTTGCGACGGGAAGAGATGTAATGTTTTCGTTTATTTTTTTACCAGCTACTAGAAAAAGGGGCATAACCAAATCATCGGCAGTCACCATGTTTTCTCTAACTAAAGCTCGAATGCTTTCTGATTTTCTATTTCTTCTTGGTCGTGTTAACATTTATTTTTTATTTTTTTTAGGAACGGGATCTTCACCGAAGCCTGCCCATGGATGACACCTGCCGATTCTTTTTAGACCTAAATAGACACCTTTCAAAACGCCCCACTCATTTATAGCTTCCACCATGTAATTAGAACATGAGGGTTGATATCGACAAGTCGGTCCTAGTATAGGAGAGATTATTTTTTGATAGACTTTTATAGGAAAGAGGATAATATACTTTAAAGGGTTATTCATTCTACAATTCGATATCTTTAAAACTATCTTTCTTATCTAGAATATGAAAAGCCTTCGTTTTATTGTTAACCTTTATGTTAATGATGTTTTTTTGATCATCATAAACCGATGTTAGCAATGCGTTATCAACAGATATTTTTTTGAAAGGTTCCGTATTTTCAACTTCAAGATAACACCAAGCACCTGCCAAGTCATCGCTTATTTCTTTTCCTATATAAATCGGCGATATTGTTTTGCCATCTAATTTTATTTGTAATTTTTCTAAGATATATAATGCTACCATTGAGTCAGAAACAATTGATTCATTGTTATTGAAAAGATTCATTGGTTCCGATGTATATTCTTTTAAACCTAATTCAAGGTCATCGATAAAAAGGTGTACCGTCATCTGTAATGATGCTTCTTTGGCGTTGTAGTTAATTTCTGTCTTACTCACATGAATTTCATGAGTAATATTTAGAAGCAGCAATTGTATTATTATTGTTAAAATCATTTCTTAAAATATAAATGATACATTTAAGTAAACGCATCACTTTCTATTTTTGTTTTTTAGTTTTCTGCTATATAATATGTAATCTTAGTTAACCATTTTGATGGATCTTGTTCAACAGTTGGGTCGGTTACATACTCTTCGATTATGGGAGGATCATTTAAGATGTCATAATCCTTCATATAGTCATCAATTGCATTGTGTGCATTAGACAACTTACTATAATCACCATAGAAATCTACTTGAATTGCACGTGATGACGGAATTGTTTGAGAACCCACGCCTTTAATACTGATAGGTTCCTTTACTGGGATACTTGCAGCCATGTCGGTCATACCTTTTTCTTGGTCCCATTTAAAAAATAATCCACAAGGCATTCCATCCATTTCTACATTTTTTCCTGTTACTTTCCCAAATAGGGCACCTAAATTTGATGCATAGAATTGTTGAATATTATCTATTTTGACTTTTGCCCGATTTAGAATAAAATGTTTTTCAGGCATCACTATTTCATTTATTTTATAGCCATTATAAATCTTATCGTTAGCTCTTTTTTCTGATAAATTTTTAAGATTCTGCAATCCTTCTTTATAGTTCTTGACAAGCGATCCTTTCATAATTAAATTAAAAAACCTAAAAGCAAAAGGAGTATCAGAACCCTTAAAGTCCCATGATACGTTTGTCAAATTTCCTTCCTTATTAAATTTCCAGTTACTATATGCCAATCCATCGACACCTTTAAAATCCATCGCGAATTTTATTTTTTCACCACTAACACTTTCTTTTATTGTCTGTCGGCCTTCACCAATTGCGGTATTTCCTTTCCAAGCCACATATGCACCCACACCAGATGTGTTATCTGAAAAGGTTTGAACTACATTGGTGTCTAACTTAGTCCATGGCGACCAATCTTCCCATTTCTTTAAATCATTTACCAAGTTGTAGATCAAATTTGGTGGCGCATCCATTTCTTCAGAAACCTCTAAATTTAGATTCTTAGGGGCTATAAAATTTACTAGTAAGAATAATGCTAGAATGATGAGCAGGAAGTAAATAAAATATTTTATAAGCTTATTCATAATCTTTATTTGTCGTTTTGAATTCTAATCTTTCTATAAACACTTGCAAAGATAAACAGTATAATGCTGAAAGCTATTATTCCAGCAAATGTATAGCCAAATTGCAGAAGATTTTTATATATCGCAAGTAATACAATACTTACTAAAAACAATGTAGGTACTTCATTATATAATCTGAATTGAAAAGCAGACATTTTGGCTGTACCTTCTTTTAAACTTGCAATTATTTTTTTGTTGTTTGTATGATAGCCAGTAAGGAAGAAAACCAATATTATTTTAACATGTAACCAATTGTTTTCTTTTAACCAATCTAATCCATTTATATAAATCATCCAAATACCAAAAACCCATGTTAACATCATAGCGGGGTTACAAATTATTTTGTAGAGGCGCGTTTCCATGATGTGATATTGCTGGGTTAAGATGTCTCTTTCTGCTTGGTCTTTTGATAAAGCTTCAGTATGATATACAAATAGACGGACTAAGTAGAACAGACCAGCAAACCATGCTACCATTGAGATAATATGTAAGCTTTTAATAAGTAGGTAATCCATTTTACTAATTGTTACACAAAAGTAATACTAATCTGATCATTGATTTCAGATAATGGATTTTCATTTGGCACCTGGCCTATCATGGCTCAGTAATGAAACATGAAGGTGATCTGCTGTTCCGACATGTCTGAGGGTTTGAAATCCCATTAATTTGAAATAAACCCTAACAAGAAAATTTCTAACTTCATTTCGTCCATTGGTTCTTAAATCAATCGCATGCGCATAACCGTTACTTTGCTTGAAATGCAGAGAATGAGATTTTGAAGGCAGGCCCATTTTTCTATAATCCTCAGGCAATCTGTTTGTATCCGTAATGATGAGACTTTTATCTAGGTGTGTCAATGTACTCACTCCTAAGCGCAAGATGGGATGCACTTTCAAAATTTCAGACCTTAAGCCATCAGATTTAAAATTTTTACCCGACATATAAAACAATCCGTGAGCACAGTAAACAATAACTATGATAGTGGCAATTACAGCCTTACCTTTAAATGATCCAGAATCTTTGCCTATTAGTTTGCCATAGAAAATACTTAGGTATAAGAAAATTAATACGATGGTAAATAAGGCACCACCCAGAATGCATGCCCAAGGAATGAGCTGCTCATTTACGTGTAAATAAACAGAAGTTCGAATTAATAAAATGAATGGGAAAACAACGATAAAAACAAGTTGCAATAGATTCCCAATAAACTTTGACATATCCTTTTAGCTGATTTGGATTAAAAGTAATTAATTATTGTAATTACAAATTAAAACCAATTTGCTTAACTGTTTCTAGGTATTTTAACTTTATAAGTATTATTGATGACGGTCAATTTTGTATCTCTTAACCAAGGGTTATAAACCTTTAAAATTCGGTAACTGATACCATGTTCTTTTGCAAATTGACTCCAACTTGGTATTGACTTGTCAACAACCACTTCGTAATAGTTGTCTAACGGTGCATACTTTTTTGATTCGTCCAAGTAAAATCCAAAATGAGAAGGGTTACTCATGATTTGTTTGATTGCTATAAGACGAAAAACATATCTGCTTGTTTCAGGGTTTAAGTTTAAATCATAAAAACTAGTCTGGCCTTGGTTTTTTAAAATGCGTTTAAAATTTGTAGGGCCAACATTATAAGCTGCAGCTGCGTTAGTCCAATTGCCAAATCTTTTATGAAGTTGTTTTAAATACTTACATGCAGCTCGTGTTGCCTTTTCAACATGAAAACGTTCATCTACTTCATCATTGACTTCTAGTTTAAATTCTTTAGCTGCTAGTTTTCTGAATTGCCAAAAGCCTTTTGCTTTTGCCGAAGATGTTACATTTCGTAAATTACTTTCTGCTACAGCCAAATATTTAAAATCATCGGGTACATTTTGTTCTGCTAATATTTTTTCAATGACAGGGAAGAACCTATTTGCGGCTTTTATATTTAATAAAGTTGACGATTGCCAATATGCATTAACCAGCATCTCCCTATCTAGTCTTTCAATATTATCAAAATTGTTTGGGAGCACTTCTCCAGCAAAACTAAACTGTTGATCTAAATCTACAGCTTCAATTATTTGAGGAAGTGAATGAACAATCTTATTATTTTCTTCATCAACTTTCGTTGCACGTATGTGAGGTGCACTTGCAACAACGCCCATTCCTAATCCAATTATTAGGCCAGTCCAAAACTTAAAATTCATATATTAAATATTTTTGCAATATAAAGATAGCACTTAATCAACTACTTAAGTACAATATCTCTTAAAAACTATCTTTTTTATAGATTAAAACGTTTGATTTAGTATTTTGGATACTTTGAATGTATAAATATTTCAATTTTTGCAAAAATATAAAGAGATACTAAAAAGATTAACTCATTTCTTCAATCAACCTTTTCCAGAAGAAATCAATATACAGACGACAATTAAAACAGCGGTAATTGTATCTATATTTATTTTTTTATTCCTTTATTCCTTTCGTCCTTTTGGGCTTCATCTAGTTGGGGAAGACATACTTTTATTTTCTTTTTATTTCGCAGTTATCACTTTTATTATAACTGTGTTGTATGATTTTTTACTTATTTATCTTTTAAAGGTAAAAACCAACTTACCATCATGGACTTTAGGCAAGTGGTTTATATCAGTCCTCGGGTTAATTACTTTGATTTCAATTGCTAATGCATTTTTAATGTTAAAACTTAATCCAAATAGTCATTTTTCGACGATGCATTTTCTTTTGAATTTAAAAGCAACATTCTTAATTGGTATTTTTCCGTTGCTATTTTTTGGATCATTAATAGTTTCAAAACGAACCAAGGAAAATGCAAATATTGCAGATTCAATTCATGTTAAGCCTAGGCAACTAGAGATAGAAAATGAAAATAAAATTGTAATTGATATGAATGGACAAAATCTTTATATACGAGTTGAGGATTTTGTTCTAGCCGAAGCCATGCAAAACTATGTAACGATTTATCATTTAAATAATGAACAACAGATTATAAAAACCACCTTCAGGTCAACATTAAAATCGTTTCTTGAAAAGGTAAATGATCATCAAGTATTACAAAGTCATCGGTCATATATTGTTAATTGTGTGCACATCAAAGATGTTTCTGGTAACGCTCAAGGATTGAAACTTGAGCTACAAAACACGGATATTATTGTTCCCGTATCTAGAAAGTATATTCCATTATTCAGGTCAAAATTTAATTGACATTCATCCCAAACCATGTCGCTAATCCCTAAATCGTGATATTTATCACAGTTCTTTACCATTCATCACAATAGAATCAGTTTTAATATTTTGACACATATGTTTGTATAAAAATTATGCAAATGCAACTATACGATAAGATTTTATTGACGATTCATATCACTGTTGGTGTTATCAGCTTGATAACATTTATGATTCCAATGTTTGTTAGAAAAGGCGGTAACATTCACATCAAAATTGGTAAGGTATATATTTACTGTATGTGGATTGTTGTATGTTCAGCATTTTTACTGTCTATAAACAATCTCATATTAAAGCATTATGTTGCTGCGGTTTTTCTAGGTTATCTAACGCTTATAACAGCCAATCCTTTATGGTATGGGTATTCAATTCTTAAGTATAAAAAAGATGTGCCAACTTCATTTCTGGAAAAGAAAAAAATATTTGACATTGTTGTTGTATTGGGAGCGATTGGCAATTTAATTTACTTCTATTATCTGGGAGGTAAAGGACAAAGTATTCTTCTTTTAATTTTTGGCATTATAGGATTGACGAATATGCCATCGGTCATTGCACCCATTAATAAATTAAAGTCAAAATCAAATTGGTATTTAGATCACATGGAAGGTATGATTATAACAGGAATCGCTGCATACACTGCTTTTTTTGCTTTTGGTGGCGCAACTTTTTTCGGAAAGATCTTTTCTGGTTCTATGATGGCAATTCCTTGGATTTTGCCAAGTATCTTGGGTGCGATTACAATAAAATATTTTAAGGTGAAATATTTGCGAAAAATCAACACAAAAGGTATTACAACTACAAATTAATTTGCTTGCTTTATTGAAAGGCCAACTCTTTTCCTTTGGGCATCAATATTTATAACCTTAACATTAACTTCTTGATTTAAATGGAGCACTTCAGAAACATCATTAATAAACTTATTGGTAATTTCAGATATGTGAACAAGACCAGACTCTTTAATGCCAATATCAACAAATGCTCCAAACTTAGTTATGTTGTTTACGATCCCAGGTAAAATCATTCCTTCATATAAATCATCTATTGAATTAATATCATTAGAGAATTTTACAACGCTTGCTTTGCCCCTAGGATCTAACCCAGGCTTTTCTAACTCTTTGGTTATATCCAACAATGTCGGCAAACCTATTTTGTCAGTACAGTAGTCTTGAAGTTTAATGTTCTTTTGAGATTCTTTGTCTACAATTAATTTGGCTAAAGACAATTTTTTATCCCTTGCGATTTTCTCAACAACCGAATAAGCCTCAGGGTGAACGGCTGTATTATCAAGCGGATTATCGGCATTTTTTATTCTTAAAAATCCTGCACTTTGTTCATACGCCTTTTTTCCCATACGCGGCACTTTTAATAATGCTTTTCTGCTTTTAAAAGATCCGTTTTCTTTTCTAAATTTTACAATATTGCTTCCAAGAACAAGTCCTAAACCAGAGATGTGCTTTAATAATTCAGCACTTGCTGTATTCAAATCAATGCCGACAGTGTTGACACAACTTGAAATTGTTTCTTCTAAACCTTCTTTTAGTAAGACTTGATTTACATCATGTTGGTATTGTCCAACACCGATTGATTTTGGATCGATTTTAACGAGTTCAGCCAATGGATCCATCAGCCTTCTTCCAATCGAAACAGCTCCTCTGACAGTAATATCCTTATGAGGAAACTCCTTTCTTGCAATTTCGGAAGCAGAGTAAATAGAAGCACCACTTTCATTTACAAAAAAGACATCTACAGTGCTGTCAAACTTAATATTATTAACCATCTTATAAGTTTCCTTACCAGCAGTACCATTACCAATAGCTATAGCCTCAACGTTATATTTGTCAACAAGAAACGCAATGGAAGATTGAGCTTCAAATATTTTAGATTGTGGAGGGTGGGGGTAAATCGTTTCGTCGTGTATCAGGTTGCCGTTAGTATCAAGAACGACTAACTTGCACCCTGTTCTGAAGCCTGGATCTAATGCTAAAATAGATTTAGACCCTAATGGAGGAGACAATAATAGTTCTTTTAAGTTCTTTGTAAAAACTTCTATGGCTTCTTTGTCGGCTTTGAGTTTGGCTGATTTTTTCGTTTCATTCTCAATGGAGGGAATTATCAATCTTTTTAAAGCATCTTGAATGGCCAGTTTAATTTGATCAGCAGAATCAGTACCGTGTCTTTTAATATAAAACCGCTCAAGGTTATGAATTAAATTTTCTTTATCTACATCTAATTTCACTTTTAAGAATCCTTCTTTTTCTCCTCTGAAAATGGCGAGCAACCTATGTGAAGGAATTCGTTTCAAGCTTTCGCTATAATCAAAATATTGTTCGTATTTCGATGCAGCCTCCTTCTTTGACTTTACCAACGTAGATTCAATTATGGCCGTTCGATTAAACAATTGTCTTGCTGAATCTCTTGTTTTACTATTTTCACTAATCCACTCTGCAATTATAAAGCGTGCGCCTTCAAATGCAGCATCTACATTTTTTACACTTTTAGTTACAAATTTTTGAGATTGGAATAACAAGTCGTTCAGACTTTGAGATACGATGAGCTTAGCTAAAGGTTCTAATCCATTTTTTCTAGCAATAGCAGCCTTCGTTTGTACTTTCTTTTTAAAAGGCAAATACAAATCTTCCAAATGTTGATTCGACCAACAGTTTTCAATTTTTTTCTTTAGGTCATGTGATAATTGTCCTTGTTCTTCAATGGATTTTAAAATAGATTTTTTTCTTTTGATCAAATCTTCAAGTGATTGCAATTCTTTTTTGATTGCACTGATTTGAATCTCATCTAACGATCCGGTCACTTCTTTTCTATATCTCGCTATAAATGGGATGGTTGCACCATCAGAAAAAAGGCTAACAGTGTTCTTTACTGATTGAAATGGTAAAGACAACCTGTCTTGAATAATACGAACGATGGTTTCTGTCATTGAATATTCAAATCTGACTAGTTAAAATATTATAATGCGGCTAAAATATCCGATAAAGTAGCCCTTTTGCTGTAATCGGGGTCATAGTGAACGTATTTTATTGTACCGTCTTTCCCTATTAAGTAAGTTGCTGGAATAGGTAAGATTGCATTTTGCTGACCATTGATTTCGGCTAGTGTCGTTCCTTTATATTTTAAAACTTTATCTTGATATTCTTGGGTCACATTGAAAGCGACCTGATATGATTTCATGATTGAATTATCAGAATCTGCTATTACAGGAAATTCTAAGTTGTTATTTTCTACTGTCTTTTTAATATTGGCTTCTACTTCTGGCGCTATTGCAACAACTTGAACACCAGCTGAGGAAAGCGTTGAAAACTCTTCTTGAAATTCTAAAAGACTTCTTTGACAAATGCCACACCAGTAGCCCCTATAAAAAACAACTAATACAGGTCCATCCTCATTTAATTGAGCTAATGAAACCGTTTGGCCATTCTGATCGACACCTTTAAAAGTGGGAGCTGTCGTTCCAAGTTCTAAAGGAGACAAATCAGAACTTGATTGATCAATACCGAATTTTGAATAATCTTGACCGACCAAGCTTACTAAAAAGCAAACCAGGAAGGCTAGTGTTGAAATGTATTTCATGAAGATTTAAATTTAATTTAATGTTCACAAGAATAACTATTTCACTTCAATACTGGTTTATTAAGGATTAAATAAATTTGAGCTTAATTTCAGGGTATGAAAAAAGTATTGGTTACGGACTATGTACACGAATCACTTATTCGGGGGTTAGAATCAATGGGGTTTAACGTTTACTATGATCCAAATTACAACGTTTCCGAATTAGAAAAGGATCTTCCAGGATTGTCAGGCATAGTGATTAATAGTAAAATCAAAATGTTTGCTGAACGCATCGAAATGGCTAATGAGCTTGAGTTTATAGCCAGGTTAGGTTCTGGTTTAGAGATAATTGACCTCCAATCAGCTGAAAAAAACAAGGTTAAGGTCTATAATTCACCCGAAGGAAATAGAAATGCAGTTGCAGAACATGCAATGGGCATGCTGTTATCGTTGTCTAACAACATTTTGCGAGGAGACAGAGAAGTCAGAAAACAAGAGTGGTTTAGAGAGGCTAATAGGGGATTTGAATTGGAAGGTAAGACAATTGGAATTGTCGGACTCGGCAACACAGGCAAATCTATGGCGCGTAAATTGTCGGGGTGGTCACTAAAAGTAGTCTTTCACGACCCCCACGTATTGAATGTGCCACCAGATTTAGATTATATTGAATCTGTAAGTTTGGAAAAGCTGATAAAAATTGCTGACATTATCAGTTTACATGTTCAACTAACACCAGAAACCAATCACTTGGTTGACAATGCGTTTATTCAAAAGTGTAAAAAGGGATTTATCCTTATCAACACATCACGAGGCTCTGTAATAGATACTAAAAGTGTCGTTGAAGGGCTTGAAAATGGACAAATTGGAGGCGCTTGCTTAGATGTTTTTGAAAATGAAAAGCCAACAACCTACACATCTGAAGAAAATAGCCTGTATAGTAGACTTTTTAAGCTAAATAATGTTGTTTTGACGCCGCACGTTGCAGGCTGGACAAACGAATCTTTGTTTAAAATAGCTCAAGTTTTGCTAGATAAGATTAAATGTGGAATTTAATGGTGTCTATGTGGAGACTTCATAATATTTAAATTTTGCAAGACTTTAAATATTTATTAACATTGTGTGCTTCTAGAAAGCCAGCTTAATTAATGAAAATCAAAAGCAAAAAAATGATCAAGAAATTTACATTTTTTATTCTTTGTCTCTTTTTCTCGGGTATTGCGTTTTCTCAAACGACTATCCAAGGGAAAATTACTGAAGAAGCAACAGGAGATGCTGTACTTTTTGCAACTGTAGCATTATATAAAAATGATGTTTTGATGCAAGGAACAGAATCGGATTTTGATGGTAATTACTCTTTTTCTGACATCGATCCCGGTACTTATGATATCGAAATCAGCTTTTTAACGCTTCAAACACAAAGGATTAACGGTGTTGTTGCAAAAGCAGGTAAGGTCAATAAAGTGGATGTTGTCATGAAGGAGGAAAGTGTACTTATTGAAGGTGTAGAAATTGTAGACTATAAGGTCCCGTTAGTTGAATTTGATAATACAACACAAGGAAAGGCTTTAACTTCTGAAAACATTCAAGCATTACCTACTAAAAATATTGGAGCGATTGCTGCTACTTCTGCGGGGGTATCCTTAGATAATAATGGAAATATTTCTGTAAGAGGATCAAGAACCAACTCTACATATTATTATATTGATGGCATTAGAGTTTCTTCTGCGAATGCCAACAATTTGGTTCCACAAGCTCAGATTGAGCAAATGCAGATCATAACTGGTGGAATTGAAGCAAGATATGGTGACGTAACGGGAGGTATTATATCTATTACAACCAGAGGACCTTCAAATAAGTACAGTGGTGGAGTGGAATTGGAAACAAGTGAGTTCTTAGACGCATATGGTTATAACTTAGTCAATGCAAATGTCAGTGGACCTATCATAAAAAATGACAAAGATGAATCTGTATTTGGCTTTAGAGCTTTTGGTCAATACAGAAAAATACAAGATGACTCACCATCTGCAGTGGGTGTTTACAGAGCAAGCGAATCTTTAATTAATAGGCTAGAAGCTGAACCAACTGCATTATTCAATGGAATTACAATCCCAGCAACAGAGTTGGTTTCTGATCAAGTTCCTGAAGGCTCTGATGAGAGAGTGAACCGTTTAGATGCTGCACCAAATGAAGCAGATCGGGATTATAACATGGGATTAAATCTTGATGCTAGAATTGGCAAAATTGATCTTACTTTATCAGGTACTTACTACGATAGTAAAAACCAATTTACACCAAGTAGAGCTTGGGGATTATATAATTGGACTAATAACCCATATGGATATAGTTCAGGTTTTAGGTCAAGTATCAGGTTAAGGCACAAATTAGGTAACCAAACTTATGGTGAAGGTGAAGAAAAGAAAGATGCTGTGATAAGAAATGCTTCCTATTCGATCCAGTTTGGATATGAAAAAGGAAACTCAAGAAATGAAGATGTGAGGCATGAGGATAGAATTTTTAATTATGGGTATTGGGGTAATCAAGCTCGTGACTGGCAGCCAGCAATTGGTGTGATTGATACTTCAGATTACCAGGGAGAATATCAACAATTTGGAAATTTCTTTTTTGGCCATGTTGGATATCAGCAAATTGACGGCGAATTTACGCCAGGAGAAGCCAATCCAGTTTTAGCAAGAATAAATAATGTTAATGGTTTCTTTGAACCTGTTGGTAATGGGGGATGGGGATTGTATAATAATGTTGGAAGAGTTTACAATACTTTTTCTAAGTCAGAAAGTGAAACATATACTGTAAATGTATCGAGTGGATTTGATTTTGTACCAGGAGGTTCTGATAAAGGAAAACATAATATCCAATTTGGATTTATGTATGAACAACGTGTACGAAGAAATTGGTCGATAAACCCAACGGCACTTTGGACATTGATGCGGACACAAGTTAACAGGCACATCGAGCAAGGCATTGATCCAAATCAACCTCTTGGCTTAATTGAGCAACCTGGATTCCCAGACGGAACTCAGTTCCAATCTTATGCACCATTAAATAATGAAGCTGAATTTGGCGAAAATACTTTCTTCAGAAATGTTAGAAATATAACTGGAGATGGCATAACCGATTTTGTTAATGTAGATCAACTTGATCCAAACATGTTGTCACTTGGTATGTTTTCCCCTTCGGAATTAAATGCTTTCAGACAAGTAGGTTTAAATTACTTTGGTTATGATTACGAAGGAAACAAAACTTCAGGTGCTATAGGATTTGATGACTTGTTTAATGAAAGAGATGGTGAAGGAAGAAGAACATTAAATGTTGCGCCATTCCAACCTATATATGGTGCAGGATACATACAGGATAAATTTACCTTTAAAGACATCATCTTCAGATTAGGACTGAGAGTGGATTATTATGATGCAAATACCAAAGTATTAAAAGATCCATTTACATTAAGTCAAATAAATACAGTAGATGAATTCTTTAAATTAAATCCTGACATAGAGAGACCAGATGTACCTGACGATTATGCTGTGTATGTTGAAGGTGAAGGCTCAAACCAGGTTAAAGGATTCAGATCTGGTGACGACTGGTTTTTACCAGATGGAACGGCAACAGATGGTAACTTATTATTTGGTGGTGGATTGGTGTTCCCATCATATGTGGAATCTGACCCAGCAGCAAGGGATTTAAAAAATGAAAATTATAATCCAGAAAGAACATTCAAAGATTATGATCCTCAATTAAATTTCATGCCTCGTTTAGCATTCTCATTTCCAATTTCAGAATCTGCCGGTTTCTTTGCTCACTATGATGTATTGGTTGAAAGACCAACTTCAAATACTGTAGCAACATCATTAAACTATTTCAACTTTAATGAAACCTTTACTGGCGGATTTAATAACCCAGATTTAAAGCCTCAGAAAACGATTGATTATGAAGTCGGATTCCAACAAAAAATATCTAATTCATCAGCTATAAAAGTTTCAGCTTACTATAAAGAATTAAGAGACTTAATACAGCAACGAATATTTACATTCGTTCCATCACCAATCACTCAGTATCAATCGTATGCGAACATTGATTTTGGAACTGTAAAAGGATTTTCTTTTAATTATGATATGAGAAGAACTGGCAACTTCGAGTTGTCAATGACTTATACACTTCAATTTGCTGATGGTTCTGGTTCTGATGCGAACTCTTCTGGTGGATTAAATCAGAGAGGGGATATTAGAACATTATTACCACTTTCATTTGATGAAAGACATAGAATAACCGCCGTTGCAGATTACCGATTCAGCAGTGGTAAAAATTATGATGGTCCAAGAATTGGAACAGCTGATATATTGGCTAATACTGGATTCAATTTATTATTTACAACTGTATCTGGTAGACCTTATTCTACATTTAAAACGGTTACAGGTCCATTGGGTGTGAGTCAAAGAGAAACCATTAATGGTGCAAGATTACCATGGCAAATCAATGCTGATTTCCAAGTAGATAAAAATTTCACATTTAAATTATCAGAAGAATCAAAAAGATCTCTTGGTCTTAATGTGTATTTAAGGGTATCAAACTTATTTGATATTAGAAATGTAGTTGGAGTTTATAGGGCTTCTGATGATCCAGAAGATGAAGGTTATTTAACAAATGAATTTGGCGAACAGAGAATTAATCAAATTACTGAGTCAGGTTTTGATGTACAAAGCTTTTTGTCACATTATGGATGGAGAACAACCCAACCAGGGTTTTACACAAGACCACGACAAATATTTTTAGGAGCCATTTTCAATTTTTAATAGAAACAGATTTATCAAAAGATAAAAGATGACAAAAATTAAATTTTTATTAGCATGGACTTTTTGCTTTACTGTTGTAACAGTAAGTTTTGCTAAAATTAGTCCCGAAAAAGAAAAAGCCAGAGCTAACAGGCCAGCTTTGACGTCTAATTCAGCTATTAACTTTAGAGAGGATTGTGTTGCTGCTACAGCTCAAACTGATCAAAACATCAATAACGTGAGAGCAAGGTTGTTGACAGGTGGAGATGTTTGGTGGGATCCAGGATCTCGAGAAGGTAAATATATTGTACCGGCACCACCTGTTGGTAGTGGGTTAGATGAAGTTTCTTCGCTTTATGCTGGAGCTGTTTGGTTAGGAGGCTTAGATCCTGCAGGTAACTTAAAAGTTGCAGCTACGGATTATCGTAGTGGTGGACAATTGGATTTTTATCCTGGTCCATTGAACCCTGCAACAGGATTAACAGATTTACCGATTTGCCAAGAATGGGATCGTTTCTTCAAAGTATTATCTACCGAAATTAAAACAGCTATTGCTGATTTTGAAGCAGCCAGACTGCAAGGTATACCTTACGATGATGGTCTTATTCCAGCCAATGTCAAGTTTTGGCCAGGAAATGGAAATCCTTTTTTCTTCGAGCAATTTGGTTTTGATCTGCCAAATACTGGCGCTGGAAGTTTAGGTGCTTTTTGGGATGAAGACCAAAGTGGAACTTATGATCCGACAAAAGGAGATTTTCCTATTATCGATATTAGAGGTTGTGAACCGGATACAAGAAAAGAGGCTAAAGAATTGGTGCCAGATGAAATGATCTTTTGGATTTATAACGACGCTGGTGGCCCACACTCTTTGACTCAAGGAACAGCTATAAATATGGAGGTTCAAGTTCAATCATTTGCATACGCTACTAATGACGAAGTAAATGATATGACCTTCCAGAGATACAAATTGATAAACAGAGCATCGACAGATATTCAAGAAACATACTTTGGTATGTGGGTAGATCCAGATTTAGGATGTGCCAGCGACGATTATTCTGGTTGTGATATTCCAAGAAGTTTAGCCTATACATATAACCAAGATGCATTTGATGGTACAGTTGCAGGAAGTTGTGATTGTGGAGGTGTGCCAACCTATTGTGAAAAAGTACCGCTTGTAGGAACCGATTACTTTAGAGGACCAACGGCACCAAGAATTTTGTCTTCAGCTGCTGAAGGTGAACTACATGTCGTGGCTATTGGTGATGAATTTGATCCAACAAGATTCTCTTTCGGTGATACATTGTTTTTAGTAAACCAAGAACTTGGTGATTTAAATCCACCAGATATAAAAGTTCAATTAGGTATGTCTTCTTTTATGTATTATAATAACTCAAATCCAGCACCGCCAGATCCACAGACGGTAGATCCATCGATGGCTGATGAGTATTACAATATCTTAAGAGGTATTTGGAGGGATGAAGTACCATTGACAGTTGGAGGCACAGGATACTTAAGCGGTGGACCTCAAACCCGTTACGCATTCTTTGATCCACCAAACGATCCTAACGGTTGGTCAATGGCTGCTGAAGGTCTTGGTTTCGGAGATAGAAGAACAGTACAAGCTTCTGGGCCATTCTTATTGAAGCCAGGTGCAAGAAATGAATTAATCATTGGAGCTGTTTGGGTGCCAGATGTAAGACATCCAAATCCAGATATCAGCAGACTACAAGCTGCAGATGATATTGCTCAAAACTTATTTGATAATTGTTTTGATATCATTGATGGACCTGATGCACCGGACGTTTGCTTAGTCGAATTAGACAGAGAAATAATTCTTGTTTTATCAAATGATACACTGACTTCAAACAATGCATTTGAAGCTTATTCTGAGATTGATATTCTTTCAAATGAAAACATTCCAGAAGAAGATAGGACTTACAAATTTGAAGGATATAAAGTATACCAACTATTAAATGCCAGCGTATCTCCTCAAGAATTAGATGATATTGAAAAGGCAAGATTGGTCAGACAAGTAGATGTCAAAAATGGCGTTTCTAGAATTTATAATTGGTCTAGTATGCCAGACCCTAACCCATTAGCTACAGATCCGATTTGGGCTTTTGAACAAGAAGTGGAGGGAGCTGATGAAGGCGTTGATCATACATTTAGAATTACTGAAGATGCTTTTTCGGATAGTGATCCCAGGTTAGTAAATCACAAGATTTATTATTTCATGGCAGTGGCTTATGGATATAATAATTATGAAACATTTGATCCTAAGAATCCAACGCTTACACAAAGAAGACCTTACTTAGAAGGTCGAGGTAATATTAAAATTTATGAAGCTGTTCCAAGAAGAATTATCTATCAAGGATTGAATTCTGGATATGGAGAAGGTGCCCCTATAACGAGATTGTCTGGAGTAGGTGCAGGAGGTAACAATCTTGATTTAGAAGATGGCATGAGAGAATCTATTCTAGATGGTTCTTTCGATGGCGAATTAAAGTATAAAGAAGGTGCTGGACCAATCAACATCAAAATTTACAATCCTTTGGAAGTTGTAAATGGAGATTATCAAATTGATTTAGTTGGTGAATTTCAGGGCGGTTCTGATTGTTCACTACAAGATGGTGTCACTTGGGTTTTAACAGATTTAAATTCTGGAGAAACTGTCTCATCTGAAACGAGTATTGATCAATTAAACGAACAGATAATCACTGAATATGGTTTTTCTGTTTCAATTGCACAGACGGAAGATGCAGGAACAAACAGTAATGAAAATAACGGTGCTATTGCTGCTACTTTAGAATATGCAGATCCAAACGGTGTAAATTGGTTTAGCGCGGTAAGAGATGGTGGAGAAGGATTGCCAGTTGCTGGCTTCTTTGCTTCTATGTTTAACTTCTTAAAAACAAGTACAACCGAAGTTGATGAATCTTTAGATCCTAATCAATCTTACAGCAATTTAGGCGATGGTTTCTTTTATCCATTTGGATTAGCGGCTGCGACGCCTAATGCAGGAACGGATCAATTCACTTTTTATGTAACACCAGCATGGAAAATTAATAACAGTCACAGATTGGTGAGAGATGAAGGTATTCAGAGACTAAATAATGTTGATATTGTTTTCACTTCTGATCAAGACAAATGGTCGAGATGTATAGTTGTAGAAACGGCTTCTGAAGATTACATACAAGTTGGTGGTCTTCAGACTGTTGGCGGAACAGATATGTTTGATTTGAGAGCGTCTCCATCAGTAGGAAAAGATGGTGAGCCTGATGGTGATGGTGAAGGTTATAGTTGGTTTCCTGGTTATGCAGTTGATGTTGAAACTGGAAAGCGTTTGAATATTTTCTTTGGAGAAAATTCAATCTATAATGAGGAAGCGGCAGCCATACCAAGAACGACATATCCTTCGATTGGTGCAGACATGTTGTTTAATCCTTCAAGCCAATTGTTTAATAATGATATTCCACCTACTCCAGGATTAGAAAATCCTGCAGACCTTATTCTTGGGGGGCATCATTATATATATGTAACCAGACAAGAGTATGATGGTTGTGAAGATTTGCACGGCAAGTTGGAAGGGGCGAATGTAAATGTATTTGGTAAGATTGATGGATTACCAGCTATTACATGGTCTTCAATGGTTCTTTTACCAGACGATTCTCTAAGTGTCATGTTGCCTTATTCTCAAGGGGCAATTTTAAATGACTTAACGGTTAAATTAAGAGTTGACAATCCATACAACATGGAAACGAAATTCGATATTTTAAATCCAAGAAATTGTGTACTTGTTGATGATGCTGAATTACCTAGTTATCAATTTGAAATTAGAGGCAAATCACCAACTGATTTAACTGAAGATGAATATGAAGGCGCCCTTGCGCAAGTAAATGTAGCTCCAAATCCTTATTATGCGTATTCGGCATATGAAAACAGCCAGTTTGATAATACGGTCAAGATTACAAATTTACCTGATAAGGCGACGGTAACTATTTATTCATTAGATGGAAAGTTTATCAAACGATTTAATAGAGATGAGAGAGTAAGCAGTAAGTCTGGATCAAACCCAGGTGTTAATAACAGTCAAACATCTCCTAATATAAATTGGGATATTAAAAATGCAGCTGGCATTCCGATTGCAAGTGGTGTTTATTTGATTCATATTTCTGCGCCTGATTTGCGTGAAGAAAGAACGATTAAATGGTTTGGTGTTAATAGGAAATTTGATCCATCAGGATTATAAGCCAAAAACAAAATGACAATGAAAAATTTACATAAAATATTTGTTTTGTTTGTTCTCTTAATGAGCGCAACTACAATCATGTTTGCTGGAAATCCTGACAGACAAGGAGAGGCAGGAGCAGCAGAATTACTATTAAATCCATGGGCTAAAAGTGCTGGATTGCATGGCATGTCAACCGCATCAATTAGTGGTGTTGAATCTATGCGATTTAACGTTGCAGGTCTGGGAAGAATAGATGGTAAGGAATTAAATATTTCCAATACACGTTTGTTTGAAGGATCAGCTGTAAAATTAAATGCGTTAGGATATGCTCAAAAAATGGGTAACAGTGCATTTGGAATCAGTTTGATGGCAGTTGATTTTGGAGATATTCCAGTGACGACGGTTGATCAACCTGATGGAACAGGCGCAACTTTTTCACCTTCATTTCTAAACTTGGGTATTGGATATTCATACACTTACGAAAATAAGATTTCAGTTGGGATTTTATTTAGAACGATTTCTGAATCAACTCCTGATGTGAGTGCCTTTGGGTTCGCTCTTGATGCAGGGGTACAATATGTATCTGGTGAGCAAGATAACTTTAGATTAGGAATCTCACTTAGAAACATTGGGTCACCTATGAAATTTAATGGTCAAGGTTTATCTTTTCAAGGAGATAATCCAGATGGAAATGTACCTTACCTGTTAACATTTGATCAAAGATCTGAGGATTTTGAATTGCCTTCAGTATTAAATATTGGAATCAGTTATGATTTTCACTTCAATGATAAATTGTTTTTAAGAACAGTTGGAAACTTTACTTCGAATGCCTTTTCAAGAGATCAAATTGGAGCAGGTGCGGAACTGTATTTTAATGATATGTTTATTTTGAGAGGTGGATATAAAAAAGACTTTGGATCTTCAGGATCTAGTCTTAATAATGTCTATTCTGGTGTAAGTGCAGGCGCCAGTATTGAGTTGCCATTCAACGATTCTGGCAAAAACAAAATAGCAATTGATTACGCATACAGAGCGACAAATCCATTCAGAGGAACACATAATTTTTCTGTACGAATGTTATTCTAAGGAACTTTTTTAAGAAATATATACTTTTATAGTAAAGATATATGACGTTTCCGCCAAATTGGCGGAAACGTTTTATTTTTACATTCAGTAACTAAACGAATTTATTATGTCTTTATACAGCTATATGACCCAAGAGGGTTATGATAATTTAAAAGCAGAGCTAGAGCAACTAAAAACAGAAGGTAGAGCAAATGCAGCAAAAGCTATTGCAGAGGCCAGAGAAAAAGGAGATTTATCTGAAAATGCAGAATACGATGCTGCCAAAGACGCCCAAGGACTACTAGAAGCGAAAATCAACGAACTTGAAAAAGCAATGGCTAAAGCCAGGGTAATTGATGAAAGTGAGTTGGATACTTCAAGAGTCACGATCTTATCTACAGTGAAGTTGAAAAATTTAAAAAACAACAAAGAGATTTCTTATACTTTGGTTTCGGAAACGGAAGCAGACTTAAAAGCAAAGAAAATATCTGTTAATTCACCAATTGGAAAAGGCGTTCTTGGAAAAGAAGTTGGTGATAAAGCAGAAATTGAAACGCCAGGTGGTATTCTCGAATTTGAAATTTTGGAAATTGGATTGTTATAATGCCGAGTATATTTACAAAAATCATTAATGGTGAAATTCCTTCTTACAAGATTGCTGAGGATGAAAACTATTATGCTTTTTTGGATATCAATCCTTTAAGAGAAGGACATACTTTGGTTATACCTAAAAAGGAAATCGATTATATTTTTGATCTTGATAATGATACTTTATCAGGACTTATGATCTTTGCAAAAAAGGTAGGTTTAGCTATTGAAAAGACAATTCAATGTGAAAGGATTGGATTGACTGTTATTGGACTCGAAGTACCTCATGCCCATGTTCATCTGATTCCAATAGATGGCATTTCAGACATGGATTTTGGAAGGCCCAAGTTAAAATTGACAAAGGAAAGATTCGAAGAAATTGCAAAGTTGATCCGCTCTAACTTTTAATACGCCCTGGGTTTTCTTTTAAAAACTTTTTCCAACTATTAGTTTTAGGAATAGAGACACCACCTGAGCTTATTTGGTGGTGGTGACAAATTGCTGCGGCTAAAGCATCCGTAGCATCAAGATAATGCTCTTTTACTTTAAACTTAAGCATGTTTTTTAACATGGCAGCTACCTGTTCTTTTGAAGCATTCCCGTTTCCAGTAATTGACTGTTTGATTTTTTTAGGGCTGTATTCAATGATTTCTAGACCCATTGTCATTGCTGCTGCCATAGATACACCTTGTGCTCTTCCCAGTTTAAGCATGGATTGCACATTTTTACCAAAGAAAGGTGCTTCTACAGCCATGTGTTGAGGAAGGTATGTTTCTATTATTTCTTGTAGCTGAAGAAAGATCTCTTTCAATTTGGTTTGGTGGTCTTTAAATCCCGTTAAATTTAGAACGCCAATATCTTGAACTCTGGGTTTTTTGTCAATAATTTCAATGACAGCATATCCTAAAATATTTGTTCCAGGATCAACACCAATTATTTTCGATACTTTAGCCAAATCAAATCAAATTTACCACAAGTTAAAGTTTTATATTAAACAGGTTTGTTGTTAGCTAAAGAATCAAGAATTAAATACGATTGGAAAGTAAAACTTTTCTTTGCTGCCTTTTTCTTATGGGCTATTTATAAAAGTATATCTAACGTTGAGAGCCAAACGAATGTTCAGATTTTCAATGCGTTTCGAAGTTTTAAGCATATTCAATTATTAATGCTGGTCCTTGTCCTAATGCCATTAAATTGGTTTTTTGAAGCCTACAAATGGCAAATTCTAATGCAAGCAAAGGAAAATAAATTTGAATTAGTCAAATCATTGAAATCTGTATTAATTGGAATCAGTATTGGGTTGATAACGCCATTGAGGCTAGGGGAGTATTATGGTCGTACATTAGTAATAGGTTCAAATCAACTATCACATTCTCTTTTTTCAACATTTGTCTGTTCTTTGTTGCAAAATATAGTGACGTTTTTTGTTGGTATAATAGGAATTTTATTCTTCCTTAATTATAGTAATATTTATGAATCATCTATTTTTTTCACTGTTTTGACAAGCAGTCTATTTTTGCTTGTTGGACTTGGTCTATTATTTAGATTGGATTTAGCGATTAAGTTCCTAGGAAAAATTCCATTTATAAAAGACCAAGTTAAGGGAATTAAAATTGAAAGCATATCGAGTATAACTAAGGGAAAATTGATTTTGGTTACTGGAGTAAGATATACTATATACTTTTTTCAATACGTTTTGCTTATGTACTTTTTTAATGTCGACACTGAATTTAGCTTTATACTTATGGGCGTGAGCTCTATATTTTTAATACAATCCATGTTACCATTGCCTCCTTTTTTGGGTTTGCTGGCTAGAGCTGAATTGGCATTGCTTATATGGTCAACTTTTGAAATCAATTATGTTGTAATATTAAGTGTTACTTTTTTATTGTGGTTTATTAATCTAGTATTGCCAGCAATGATAGGATTATATATGACATTAAAACTAAAACCCAATGTTGAAAGTTAGTTTTAGAATCCATAGCTTTATTTTAACTTAAAAAAGCTCTGATTTACTTAATCACCCATTGTGGAAGGGTAAGAAAAGAACAAATTATTATGAGAGATTATTTAAAATACATTATTATAATAGGACTTCTTATTCTGGCTTGTATAGGAGGTATTTTATATGGCCATAAAATGAAAGTGTTCAAAACACATGAAGCTGAAAAATCGGAAGTATTACTTGAAAAGGTATCTAAGGTTTTCAAAATGGTAGCAGTAGAAGGATATGTGTCAGAAATTTATGATTATAAACAATACAGATATTGGGATATTAATTTTTTGCGTAAAAAAGCGATGGTAAGGGTTAAGGCGAAAGTATCTATCGGTTATGATTTTGAAAAGGTTGTTTATACTGTTGATGAATCGAAAAAGGTTTTGACAATAACCAATTTTCCAGAACCAGAGATCTTATCAATTGATCATGATTTGGATTATTTTGATATAAATGAAGGTTTATTTAATTCGTTTGATGAAAAAGAATTGACAGAGTTGAATAAAAAAGCTAAGACATATGCTATTGAAATGATAAAGGATGGCGAATTATTCGATGAAGCAGAATTGCAAAAAGAAAAGATTCTAGACCTTCTAAGAGGCATGGTTACAGGTAGTGGTTGGGAAGTTATTGTAAGGAATAAAAAAAGAATGATCAAAGGTTAGGCTATGAACTAATTAGGGGTTTAATGTATTACACAAAATTATATTTTACAAATTAACTATAATACATATATGTATTTTACCACAAACCTATTATACATATTGTTAATCTTTTATTAAATTTAGCATAGATTAAGTCTCATAAAGCCATAAGCACGGTCAAATAGCGTTTTGAGTAAAAGATTAAGTATTATCTAAGGCTAGGATTTTCGAATGTATTAAACCAACTTTAACTCAATTCATTGGCTGTGCTTTTTTTTTGTTTCCCACCTTAAAATTTTCAATTAACATTTCTTCTTAATACTATCATAAAGTGAGTAATTATATCTTGTAATTACCCTGATTTTCCATTAAAAAATCTATTTTAGACCCACTAATCGAAATAACATAATATGCTAACACAAAAAGACGAAAGGCGCGAACTATTTGGTCATCCAATAGGGTTATATGTACTGTTTTTTACGGAAATGTGGGAAAGGTTTTCCTACTACGGAATGAGAGCCATTTTAGTACTATATATCGTTGCTAAAACGAATGAAGAAAATCCTGGAATGGGTTGGACAGATGGCGAAGCTTTAAAACTGTATGGATGGTATACTATGTTGGTTTATGTTGCTTCCATTCCTGGAGGCCTGATTGCTGATAAGCTCATAGGTCAAAAGAAATCGGTATTATGGGGCGGATGGATTTTAGTTGCAGGGCATACTATTTTAGCCATTCAACAAGACTGGGCATTTTTTGCAGGGCTTGTTTTAATCATCGCTGGTGTTGGTTTGTTGAAACCAAACATTTCTACAATGGTTGGAGGTTTGTACAGACAAGGAGATGAAAGAAGAGATAAAGGATTTACGATATTTTATATTGGAATTAATATAGGCGCATTTCTATCTGCTTTAATCGTTGGTTACGTAGGTGAAAAGATCGGTTGGCACTATGGATTCGGGTTAGCTGGTATTGGTATGTTAGCAGGAATGTTGGTTTATCAGTGGGGGCAAAAGCATCTGGTTGGGATAGGAGACTATTTAGGTGCTCAAGATAATCCTGATAAAGATTTAATGGATAAACCATTGACTAAAGTTGAAAAAGACAGGATGCTTGTCATGTTTTTGTCTTTCTTGTTGATAATTGTTTTTTGGGGTGCATTTGAGCAAGCAGGAGGATTAATGAATCTATATGCAGAGCAAAAGACTGATAGGATGCTTGGTTCTTTTGAAGTTCCTGCTTCTTGGTTCCAATCAGTAAATGCATTTTTTATAATTACACTTGGAACGCTTGTCGCAGGATTTTGGTATAAATGGAAACTAAAAGGAAGAGAAGGATCGTCATTATTCAAAATGGCAATAGGACTTATAATAATGGGTTGTGGTTTTCTATTTATGCGATTTGCTGCTCAAGAATATGAAGCTACAGGATCTTCAGCAATGTATTGGTTGGTTCTTGCTTATTTACTACATACAATTGGTGAACTTTGTGCGTCGCCTGTTGCCTTGTCGTTCATTACTAAACTCGCACCAATTAAGTATGGCTCATTTATGATGGGTGCATATTTTGCAGCCACAGGACTTGGAAATAAAGTTGCTGGATTGTTAGGAGAATCTGCTGCAGATGCTGGAGAGAAAACAATTTTTACAGGCATCTTTATTTTTACAGTTGCAGTAGGGTTGATTGTCTTAGCTATGTTGAAACCATTAAAACGTCTGACACATGGTGCGGAGGATTTAGTGTTAGATGACAATGATGAGGCAGAAGGATTTGAATTAGCATAAAACATCAA
>JABDKX010000133.1 GCA_013001975.1 Saprospiraceae bacterium
GAAGAATTATTCGAAGATTGTTTTGGAGAACCAAATGAATTTGGTGACTACATTGATTGTGAAAATTCTGGAAATTCAATATTTGAATTTACATTATATGCAGATCAACCAGTTGAGAACAGTAGAGATATGTACGATGGTTTTCCAGGATTTGACTTAGATGTTGGACACGCCTTTGTTTCATTGAACACTAATTACGGTGGTTCAGATAAATCATTAACATATGGATTTTATCCATCTCAAAAAGTTGTTTTGGCAATTCCGTTATCTCCACAAGATATATGTGATGACAGCAATCACTCATTCACTAGTTCAGTTACCATACAAATTTCTTGCGATGACTTCAACCAAGCGATTTCAACATCGATATCAGCCGCTTCCAACGATTATCACCTCATTAATTATAATTGTACTGATTATGCTATTGAAATCGCAAACGCTGTATCTCTAGGTGTGGCCGACACGCAAGGGTCAGTTTGGTTTGGAGGCAAACCCTATGGCGCACTGAGTAATCCAGGAGACTTAGGAGAAGATATCAAATTAGTGCCAAATGGTATTATTAATCCTTATGGAGGAAATGCTCCCGGCAATAGTTGTAATTAAACGCTTAAAAGAAGCAGGTACGATTTTACTTTATTACAAAGACAATTGTTTAGTAAAAAAATGTAAGGATCGTACTTTTTTTTGAAAAAATTATAGATTTTATGGTTACCTTTTATCGAAAAACTCATTATGACATGACGGGTATTTTAATTTTGAATAATTAACCTGTTGCTTAAAAATATTAAGAAATGAAAAAAAATATTTTGTGTTTGCTTGCTACTGCAGGAGTAACTTTTGTTGTTATACTTTTAATATTTTTTCAAACTGGCAGTTTTATGATTGGCGAGAGAATAGAGTTCGCTACTAAGGGAGGAGAATACTCTTTTATGTGTATGCCTTCCAAAGGTAGAGATTATAAAATGATGTTGAGGTCATTTGAGGATTATAAAAAAAAGAATGATTTAACTGATATAAAGATCTACAGAGTAACGTCTAAAAACTATCTTAATATTGGTGCTTGGGCTAGATATAAATTCTTGCCTGAATGGCATCACCCATTTTTATATTGGTGGCAACGATAAATTTTAAACCATAACATTAGTCAATTTAAAATTCATAAATCAATGAAAAAAAGAATAGCTTTTGGTCTGGTAATATTAATTGTAATACTTACAAATTTATTTAATATGCCATCGATGGGTGAGACGTACAGTTATCAAACGGTTGATAGAGAGTTTACCTATAAAACAATTCCGAGTAAAGGAATAAGTGAAATGAACATGGATACAGCTTTTGGAAATTTTCTATTAAAGAATCAACAGTATAAAGATCTTATTCTTCATAGGACTTTTAAACGTAATTGGTTAAAATTTTGGCGTTGGAGTGATTATTTAATAAATGATCGTTGGGATTATCCTTATTTAGAAAAGTGATTTTTCGATAAAATTAAATGCATGTCGTTTAGTTGAGTCTAAACGAAATGCTTTCTTCACATTCACTTATATTTTGCATTTCTAATTGATCTCTTATGTATTCTTCAAGTGTCATATGACCTGGGAAAGTGATGTTGTAGGATTCAAATTCTCTTTCTGCTGAGGTAGGTATTAATTCTGCATCTCTGACAAGGCGATAAAATGTATCCGTTTCATAAGTTGCCGCAATATCAAACCCAGTTCCTTCGTCAATCACTTTTTTATAAGTTCTGGTTCTGTACTCATTTGGGTTTTCAATCTTAATAAAATCACTTTCGTCTAAGAAGTGATAACATATGACTTTCTGAATGGTGTTTGTTTCTGCATTTGAAACAATCTGAAAAGCATGTTCTTCCTTGATATTATATTCAGTATATGCAAATCTCTCTAACACTTGTTCTGTCACAGTTTCGAATTTCGCTCCACTACTTTTGTGTGCTTCTTTTAATAATTTCACTTCTTCAACTGCTTCGAATTCTGCATCAATTACTACAAAGTCTTTATGTTCTGTAAAAAAACTAATTGTACCATTTTCGAAGGTCTGACAATCTTTTTTACAACTGGTAAAATATAGCATTGTTATTGTTAGAATTATTGTTGTTCTCATTGATTTAATATTTTTCAAATGTAAATCATAATTATTCAAATATTTGTTTACTTAATTAGCTTTTTGTCATTATATTAAAAGTCACTGAAAGACATTGATAATTTTATGACCAAGAAAATTTTTAGTATTAAGCAAGTATTGCTGATCATCATCGTGATCATTGGAATAGTCATTATTTTGATACCCATTATTAAAGAATTGATATAATTAAAACACCAAAGTCAATTAAAGTTTTATCAGCTTGTTGAAACAACATACTCAAGAATTATGATTATCTTTTCTTTCCTCTTGATTTTGGTTTGCCATATTTTATTTTCATTAATTCTTCGTGGCGTATTTTATTATTGACCTTTTTGTTTTTGGCTAACTTTTCATGGAAGGCAGGTCCTGTAGGTTCAGCGATTTTCACCTTGTTTGTAAATGGCAAATGAACTGTTGATTTTTCCAAAGAAATTAATTCATCTGTTATCTCAACATTTTCTGGTAAATCATGAATAGAGATTTTTAAATTCATAAGGTCTTCGATAGCTTCTTGGTATTGTTTGTCTTCTTCAGAGATAAATGAAATAGCAACACCTTTATTTTCTGATCTTCCAGTTCTTCCAATTCTGTGAATATACTTCTCTGCATTGTCAGGTAAATCAAAATTGATTACATGAGTAACAGAACTGACATCTAATCCTCTGGCAATGATATCCGTAGCGATCAAACATTTTATACTTCCATTTTGAAATGATTCAACAGTATTGAATCTGTTATTTTGTGATTTGGAAGAATGAATAATGCCAAATTTGTCAGGAAAATCCGAAGCCAATGTTTCGTAGAGTGCCTCGGCTAATTTTTTAGTTTTAGCAAAAACCAAAACCTTATTCATTGTTTCATCCACTTCTAAAAGTTTGACCAATAAATTGACTTTACTTTTGAAGTTAGGAATCAGATAACCAATTTGAGAGATGTTTTCCAGTGGCGCCCCTGAAGGTGCGGCTTCAATTTTTGTATAGTAATTTGTGAATTCATTTATAACCAATTCAACATCTTCAGTCATGGTTGCTGAAAACATCAAATGTTGTCTTTTCTTCGGAAGAAAATCGATCAAGTTTCTGAGCTGTGTTCTGAATCCTAAATTGAGCATTTCGTCAACCTCATCGATAACGATACGTTTTAAATTTTTTGTTTTTAGGGAGCCTGTTCTGATTATATCAACAAGACGACCTGGGGTTCCGACTAAAATATCCAAGCCTGCTTCTACAGCGATGAGTTGTGTCCTCATGTTTGTCCCTCCATAAACACCCACAGTTTGAACTGTCATATATTTTGTCAAATTATTTACAGCGTCAACAACTTGTGCAACCAATTCACGAGTAGGCACCACGATTAAAATTTGTGGATTAGGAGATTTTGTAAATTTCCACAATTTTAATAATGGTAGAAGAAAGGCAAAGGTTTTACCTGTACCAGTTTGTGAAATGCCTACCACATCCTTACCAGACATAATCGTAGAAAAAGATTTTGCCTGTATTGTAGTAGGTTCATATATTTCCAAATCATTAAGCGCATTGATTAATGATTTATTAAGATTTAAGTCTGTAAATAACATAGTAAATGCTTTAAATCGCTGCAAAGGAAAGCATAATTCAACTCAAATACTATATTTTGACATTTTGACAAGAAAAAAGGTATGTCATTTAAACGATGACATACCCTAGAATAAAATCTGAAACTATTATAAATATTTATGCTGGACAAATAAAAGGATAGTTCTTTTCACTGATCAGCGGTTTGATATTGAAAAAATCATTAAGTACAGATTCTGATGTGCAATAGGCGCCTTCTACCCATGCTTGATCATTAGAATAAGTTTCTCCGACTATAAAAATATTGGCATTTTTTCCTTTTATTAATTGAGATGGCTTTCTTATTTTCTGCTGGACGTCTCCCATATTGTAATGTGATTTATAAGCATGATATCCTGCATTAAACGGAGGTAAAGACCAATCCATATATCTGGTTTCAAGTGGTTCTGGAACGGCAGTATATTCTGCTTGAGGTCCAAAATGAACAGCTGCTAATTGTTGTCTAAGCATTTTAACCATAACAGGTGTTGCTTTTCGTGGACCTTGGAGTGTTTGATAATCTCTGGATTCAGGAATTTTTCTGGTTCCATTAGGTCCTAATTCGAGTGCTTTCCAAAAGGTGGTATATTGCATATCATCATAACTTGCGAGAATACCATATACTTTTTTACCTTTTTTATTTAAAGCGTTGTCTCCAAAGTATACAACTTGTCTGATAGGCATATCCGTTGCGCTAGGTCCAATAGTATCTAATTCTGCAGTTGTAAGTAATTGTTGCTCTTGTTTGTAAGTTAATCTTGTATTTATGCAATGTTCGACCACAGATAAGAATTCAACTTTTGTGGAGTATGCTGTATTTATAATTTTAGGTGTTTCATATTTTGCAATGGCTCTAATGTATTTAGCTGGAAAACCTTTGTTTTTCAAACTGTGAAGCACTTCAGAGGTTACAAAATAGCTCGTTAATTTGGCTGGATATTTAGGTGGATTTTCAATGTCATCTCTCCACCAAGGCGTTTCGAAAAACATGCCAATTTTATATGATGGTTGCATGATAGCTGATTCCAAGTAGAGTTGTACTTTTTCATGATTTAATACATCAAGACCTGGTCCGTCATAATATCTTGTTGCTTGAGCAACGTATTCTATTGACCCTCTAGGCATAGCTAAAAATGCTGCATTTGTTGTTGATTCAGTATGGAGTTTATCTGGACTATTTCTATGCGCAGTGGTATAATGAATGGTACCTTTTATATCTAATATTGATCTTAATCTTACGTCAGGATGGTACTTAAATTTTATGTTATATTTTTTTGCAAGCTTAACAACTTCATTAAAAAGAGCGGTAAACATAAATGAGAAACCTTTCGTTAATGTTTTGTATTGTGTACCTGGCGTAAACTCATCATTTACGGAAAAAGACTGGGCGGAATTACTATTTACCATATTCGAAGAATAACCATTCCCATCTGCAGTATAACTAAATCCTTCTTGTCCTAATTGGTCATAAGCTAAATTCCAATATCCAATATCTTTCAAATAATCTCCTTTTTGGAAGATTGAGTTTTCAGACATACGGGCTGTAATTTTACCGTTTTGATAAAAGTGACACCACTCTCTTCTCGTTGATGGGCCTGAGTCTTCAGTAATAGCTACAGATTCAATTTTCCCATAGGCATCATCTGGCCCTAAATCTGCACCATAACCATTGACATTATAAGGGGCAGGGGAATTAGAATTTATTTCCGAAGTATACATATTTTTCCCTCTTAAGCAAAGCAATGGATCACTGCCTTCATTGAAAGGCACGGCGTATTTATTTATACCGAGTAATTCAATTGTTTTTGTCACTAATCTGTGACCTTCCCCATTTGGTGAGCCATCCCAAAAAGAATATCTCATGCCTCCTAACTCAAGATAAGAAGCTTTGGGATCGTCTTTGTAGTGCCATGTACATACACGCGCTCCTGGTTCTCTTGTGCCACTATTTGATTTTGAGAAGTCATATTTACCCCAATCGTAAAGTTCTAATATGTCACCTTTTTTTAATAGTTTATTTTTTTCTTTAGCATTTAATGGTTTTCCGCTTAACAATCTCCAGGCTGTATAAAGACCAGATGCTCCTGCTCCAAAAATAGAATATGTTTTACTTTTCATGTTTAGATGTTGTTTAATAAAGGAAATATTTATCACTCATTATCAATACGTTCAAATTGTAACGATAAATCTTTTTCTGGGATCAAGACTTCTAATAATGCAATAAAATTCCAGTAGGGAAGAAATTGAAATATATCAAATTTGAGTTGATGGTCTGATTTGCAAGAAGACTCAGCAGCATTTAATTGTTTTAAAATGGCCAATAAATTATATGCAACATTTAATGCCTTTTCAGCCATTGTCATTTTTTTTGAGGTTATTAATAGAAATGGTAAGTGAATTTTTCTCACCATATGTTGTTATGTAAATATAACAATGGCTTGATAAATTAGATAGGGTATAAATACCTGTTTTCGAAGGATAAATTGAGAAGATTTAAAGAGCAACACGTTAGTCTATTTGTAATTACACCTTTTTTGTCCTTTAAGAGAAATTTCCAATGTGGCGTTATAAGTATTGAGAACTGATATTTGATATTCTCGAATTCAATAAAGTTTATGAAATAATAAAATTAAAAATGGGCGTAAAAAATTTACGCCCATTTTTAATATATTGTCTTTTTTGTAGTATAATAGTTCTATTCGTTTTCAATGTTTTTGGTAACAATTGGCAACTTCACTACAGATGGATAATTTGGTCCATGATAGATTTTATTATTGGCTATAATTCCTTCTGATTCATTATAATTATCACCTCCTGTATTTAAGTTTCTTGCAAATCTAGGAAAGTTGCTGCTTGATATTTCAATTCTAATTCTATGACCTTTGTCAAAGTAATTACTGGTTGACATGGGTGACATTTCCAGTTTATACACTTCTCCAGAATTCATAAATACTTCCTTATCATATCCTTCTCGATATCTCGCTCTTTGAATAGTTTCATCAAGGTTATAAGCTGTCCCATCAGGATAGACATCAATTAATTTAACTGTAAAGTCGGTATCTTTTACATCAGAGGAAACGTAGATAGAAGTTTCAATAAATCCACTGACTTCGACACCTTGTTCTAATGGTTCTGAAGTATATACCAAAATATCATTGCGCGTTTCCATTTGCCTTTGATCAAAAGCACCACCTTCAATGGCATTGCCAGTACAGCACACATTTCCACCATGGCTCATAACAGGGTTCATAGGATCATATACAAAGCCATCAAATTTTATTTCATTAGATTCTGACTTTGATAAGGTGCCATCACCATGTAAAGAATTAGCTCCACCATTACTTGACAAATAATAACTTACCATATCTGTATTTTCAGGAGGCCAGACGTCAGAAGATTGCCATTTGTTCATACCCATTGTGTAGTATTGAACTCTTGGTGTTTTTTCTTTAAATTCATTGTCCATGCTTTTCATCCACAGATCAAACCACATATATATTTGTTCATCATAATTGAGTCGGGCATCTCCAACATTTCTTTCTCCAACTATGGTATTTTCAGTGGCACGTGTAAAACGACAATGCAATGTTGGGGCAATAACGAGATATTGGTTGTCTGCATTGTCGTTATCCTGATTTCTTAAATGATTAAACAATTCTAAGTTTGGACCGGAAGACACGTCGTACCATGAAACAAACCAAAATCCGGGGACATCTAAATCCATGGTTTCATGATAAATTCCGCCGTTGTACCAATCAGGATCGTTCGGTTTCCTGACAATCATTTTATCAAAGATTTCTTTTTTGCCGTTTATATTTTTAATAATATCCTGAATTGGTAAATGACTTAATGCATCAAGCATGTCCACTCTTGGATTTTCAGGAGCCAGGTCATAAAATCTTGATATTCTTTGTAGGTCTTCTTGCGTAGCGCCTTGAGGAATTCTTGGTTTGAATTTATCATGTTCCACACCATAGAGCCAAGAAATAAAAAGCATTTGTTCTGCGCCGCCTCTGTACCAATTGCCTTGCTCATGGAATCTGCCAACATCACCAACACCTGCGCCGTATCCTTGAGCGACCAAACAAGCATGAGATGGATGATCTAAAGCAGCAACAGCCATCTGCCATTCTGCCGTTGATGAACAACCTAGAGTTCCTATTTTCCCATTTGACCATTCCTGATTTTTCATCCAAGAAAATGCATCGTAACCATCAGTTAAGGGAACACCGAGGATGTCCCATTCTCCTTCACTAAAGTATCGCCCTCTTTCATTTTGGACAACGTAAGCATATCCTCTCTTTACCGCTTCGTAGGCACGTTGAGCTGTCCTAGTTCTTTCTTCACCATCTCCCCAAGAATTAAAATTATAGGGTGTTCTAGAAAATATTATTGGAACTTTTTCGTCTGTTTTAGGTCGATAAATATCGGTGCATAATCTGATTCCGTCACGCATTGGCATCATGACTTTCTGATCAACTATAGCGATCTCATTAATTTTTTCTAAGATATCTTCCTGAGCATTGATTGGTGTGAAAAAGCACAATGCAATGAGGGAAAAGAACAGTTTATTAAGCATAATAGGGTAGTTTGACTCCCAAGATAAAATTTATGCTTGGCTTAACATTATATCTATCAAAGAAAATTTATCGAGGAATCGTTTTTATTGATTCTGCTCTTCCGTCAAAAAAGATAAACCCATCATTAAAATAAGCGCCATCTTCTTCCAGCATTATTCTCACTATTTTGCCCCATTCAGGAACTTCGGTAGCTGCAAATAGTTCGATAGAGTATGCTGTGTTTTCATATAGAGGATAATCTCCTTTTCCTTTCACGCCACTTTGTTGATCCCACATGCCTATTGTTGGTCCGGCTGCATGACCATGAAAACCAATCGGATGTGTATAGATAGATGCTGTAATTCCTTCCTGTTTTGCTTGTGCGAGCGCATCAGCTAGAATTTCATTTCCTGTTTTACTTGGCTTGAATTGACTGACTAAGATGTCTTGTAATCTGTTTCCATTTTTAAATGCATGAGCTAACCCTTTTGGAACATCTGTTTCACCATCTTTAAGTATGTAAAAATGCTGCTGTTGGTCTGTATTTAATCTCAAATATGTGATTCCAAAATCTACATGAAGAAGATCTCCTTTTTGTATGACATCATCTTGTTTTCTTTTTGAAAAAGACCTGAGAAAAGTATTTTTATCCATCTCTTGCCTTTGAATTGACACTGAAGGATGAAACCAAGTTGATAGTTTTAAGTCAACAACTCGTTGTCTGAGCCACCAAATAACATCATCTGTCGTTGTTTCGTCAGGCGTAATAACATTTTGCGAAAAAGCTTCATCAAGAATAGCGTGGCCGATCGCACACAAATGAGGGTATAATTTTAATTCTGTTTCACTTCTGGTTTCTAACCAAGCTATGGCCAATTTTTCAGCAGATACAACGCGATCTTTATATTCTCTTGGTAAGTGATTCGTAAATGTTTTAAATTCAGTATAAACAATACCATCAGCTAAGGCAAAATCTTGAGAATAGTTTAATCCTATGTTTCTAGGTTTCTTTTCATTTATGAGGCTGATTAATGCTTCCCACTGATCGGGATAAACATCAATATTCCACTCTCCCTTTAAGAGTTTGCCAACACTGTATCTTGCAATGGCTATCTTTTCTAATCCTTCCTCTGTTCGATTAAATACCAGTATTGTTCGGCGTCTGGCAGAAAGCCAAGTAGAAGGTAATATAGTTTTCATTACCGGATCTTCATTGTATTCTCTAGATATTAGAATCCACATGTCTATTCCTGCTTTATCCATTAACTTGGGTAGGAGATTATCGATTCTGTCTTCAATAATGTTATCGATGAGTTCTGCTCTTTCGCGTAGAGGTAAAATAGAATCTAAAACAGATTGACATTTTGTATTTAAAGGAAATGTGAAAAGAATAATTGCAAGAAATGAAATAAATTGAGTCTTAGTCATATTTGATTATTTGAGAATCTGATCAAGACTAAGGTCTTTAAAAAAAATTACAATTTAGAAGAATGGCTTCTTTATTTATATAGGTAAAATAATTTTCCTTAATTTAAGGTGTATTCAATATGTAATAAAACAGTATAAATAAAAGTCATGTCTATATTTATAAAAATATGTTTTGTTGTTTTAAATCTGATATTATTTTTCTTACTTGGGCTGCTTTACGCTGGTTGGATTGAAGCTGGTAAAAACCAGGGGTTGGCTGGAGGTGCTATAGTGTTGAGTTATGGTGTAATTGGTATAGTGATATCGGTTATAATATCAATTTTAGTTTTAAAAAAGTTGCATTTAAAAAAGATAAAAATGCTGAGCCTAATCTCGTTGACAGTCACACTGTTGTTAGGTATTGTTATTTATAAAAAAGCCGAAAAAAGGAAAACTGAAAAAACTGAAATAAAGGATTCGCCAATTCCTGAAACAGTTACGCCAGAATGATTTCTATTTTAAAGAAATACATTTGAGGTAACCATTATTTTCAGTAAATATGAAATGATCTTTGTCTTGGATTTTAATCGCTTTCCCGTCTTTAATATTTCCTGGTAAAAACAGACCACTCTCAGAATGCGAAAGTGCTTTGAAAGTCTTGTTATTTTGACCTGCTAAAAGTAATCCAATGGAAGCATCTGCTCTTGTCGTTTCAACTTCAGTATCATAGAGGTTTCCAGCTAATACTATGTCAATATTTCCATCAGAATTGAAGTCACCAGAAAGAATAACGTTGGTTGTGGAAAGTTGCGCAAGAGAAGGTAGTTTTTCAACTTCATATTTACCATTATTGTTTCTTAAAATTATAGAAGAAAATAATTGTGCACTTTTATTAACAGCTGTTTTAGATTTTGTATTGACCATTTGCTGAACATTGGCATTAGCAAAGTCTTCGTAAGTCTCAAATTTATCAGCTATAGATGGAATCTGTTCGCTGGTACACTGTCGTCCTCTCACCGGAACTTGGTCAGATCCTTCATACTTAGCTAAGATTATATCATGGGTTCCATTCTTATCAAAGTCATCACTGTAAATGTGAAATGGTTTTTCAGGAGAGGCGTGAAACTTAAAGTTTTCTCCCAGATTTCCAACAATAAAATCGATATCGTTATCGCCATCAATATCTGCTTTATGGATTGTATTCCACCATCCTGTCGTATTTTCCAAATTCATATCTTTAGTGACGTTGGAAAACTTACCGTTTTTATTTATAAATATTGAAATAGGCATCCATTCTCCAACAACTATAAGATCTAAGTTTCCATCATTATTAACATCTTCCCAAATGGATGAAGTGACCATACCAACATTTCCTAATTCTGATGCATTAGATTGTGTAACATCGGTGAGGACACCATTATTATTTTGGAGAAGATAACTTTGCGGCGTCGAAGGATATTTATCTGGAACATTTCTTCCGCCAATAAAAACATCTATGTCGCCGTCATTATCATAATCTGCAGTTGATATGTTGGCACCACTTGTCCTTAATGAGGGAATAGATTTTACGTTTCGCGTAAAACTTCCACCGCCATCATTTGTATATAACCTATCAATATATTGTGTGCTGTTAGGAGCAGCTTCTGAGCCTCCGCTTATAACATAAAGGTCCAAATCATTATCACCGTCTATGTCAAAAAATACACTTTGTAAATCTTCAAACTTACTATCATTTTCAAAAGCTTTGTTTAATAGTTTAGAAAATTGGCCTTCATCATCTTGTACATATATAGTTCCACTTTGTCTGTGTGCACCGCCCAGGTAAAAGTCTTCTAAGTAGTCACCATTTACATCGCCAATAGAAATGAATGGTCCTTGCTTTGATAATTCATAGGGAAGGAGTACTTGGTTTTTAAAGTCATCATGCGCATTTTCACTGTGTTTGATTTGACCTAAAGTAGTATTGGTCACATCATGGAATAAAGGTGTTACTGTGTTATTAACTTCAGATACTTTTTCGGCGTCTGAATAGTTAATACTTATTGTTTGATTAGCCTCAACATTTTGAATTTTTGTTTTCGTTCCATCGTGCCACGTAACATCAATATTTTCAAGTATGCTATTTTGTCCCAATCCAAAGTGGATATTTGGGTCACTACTAGCTAAATATCCTCGTGTTGTTTTTTGTTGAAAAACTTGAGTGAGATCACCTGATTTTATTTTAACTTTTGCACCTATTCCAAATGGGTTTTTAGATGGACCTACCAATTTTATTTTTATATAATTATTATTTTTTTCACTGGCGGTATTTTCATAAATAAAAGCTTCTTCTTCCATGTTGTTAACAACTATATCAAGATCACCATCATTATCTAAATCGGCTACAGAAGCTCCGTTAGAAAAACTGGCTTGTTCGAATCCCCACTCACTGATTTTTTTCTCAAATTTTAAATCTCCATTATTTTTAAATATGAAGTTTTTAGATTTTGTAACAGGAGTTAAATCGTAAAAAGCATTAAGGTCTGCTATGACGCCTCTATTTTCTTTGACATAATCATCACGTTTTTTAGCTGTATCTTTGTCATACACATCTCTTCGGTATCCATTGGAAACAAATAAATCTCTTAACCCATCATTATCGAAATCTGAAAGGAAGCAAGACCAACTCCAATCTGTTTTTGATATTCCGGAAAGGTGAGAAATCTCACTGAAGTAACCATTACCTCTGTTTAGTTGCATTGCGTTGTGCATGTATTGATAGTGCATTCCATTTTTCACCATATTTTTGAATGCAGACGTTGACATATTTGCCATCATAGTTTTACTCCGCTTATAATCATCGGGTAACATTTCTGAAACAAACAGATCTTCCAAACCATCATTATTAATATCAGCGAAGTCTGCTCCCATTGAAAAAAGAGAAATGTGCCCAGTTGATTCTTTAAGCTTTTCAGTAAACGTACCATCTTGATTATTCATAAAAAGATAATCTCTTTGAGTATAATCGTTGGCAACATAAATATCACTGAAGCCATCGTCATTAAAATCTGATGTAATTAATGATAAGCCAAATCCAAAATTTCCATACACACCAGCTGGATGAGTGACATCTGTAAAAATACCATCGTTGTTCTGATACAAATGATCTTTAAAATCATAAGGTCCACCACCTTCTCCCATTAGATATTGTGGGATTTTTAGGAAACTTTTATTTGGGTGATTAATGACATAAAGATCTAAATCGCCATCATTATCATAATCAAAAAAAGATGAATGGAAGGAGTAACCCTTATCATCTATACCATATTCTATAGCAGATTCTTTGAAGGTTAAATCTCCTTGATTTACATAAAGTAAGTTTTTTCGTTTGTTTTCATTAAATACATGTCCTCCTCGACAAATATAAATGTCCAATAAGCCATCACCATTAATGTCAACCATTGTTGCGCCATTGTGCCATCCTTCATTCTCTGTAATGCCCGATGATTCTGTAATGTCTTCAAAGACCAAATCACCTTTATTAATATAAAGCTTATTGTCTACTTCGTTTCCAGTGAAAAACACATCCAATAATCCATCATTATTTACATCTCCTATGGCAACACCGCCACCATTGTAAATTGGATTAAAAACCACATAGGTTCTATTTGGGTCTTCGTATATGACATTATTAAAGTCTATATTGGTTTGTTCGCTCTTCAGAAGCTTGAATAATGTTTCCTTATTAGCGACCTGTTTAACCTCTGATTTGTCATTACTACAACCTGAAAATATAAATATTGAAATGATTGCAAAGTGTAAGAACAATCGTAGTTTAGTGATGTTTTCCTTCATGATATAAAGGTATTAATTTATCGGAATTTTTATAATTTGAAGTAAGGACTTCCTTGTTTTGATAAAGATTACGAAAGTATGAAAATTGTAAATGAAAATTTCAGGATATTGAATGTTAAAACCGAAGAAGTCTCACAAATCTTCTCACGATTAGCTACAAAGAATGATATTTTTTGGCCAATTGAAAAATGGCCACCAATGAAGCTGGATAAAGGCTTTGAAATCGGATCTAAAGGTGGGCACGGTCCCATAAGATATTCTGTGGCTGCATATACATTTGGAAAATCAGTAAAATTTAAATTCACAAAGCCTATTGGATTCAATGGATTTCATATGTTTGAAGTTTTACCGCTTAATAATAAACAAACGCAGATAAAACATGTTATTGAGATGAATGCAAATGGCAGGGGGATTTTTCTTTGGTTTATTGGTATAAAATGGCTTCATGAAGCGCTTATTCAAGATGCCTTTGATAAAGTAGAAAACTACTTTCAAAAAGATAACAAAGAGACACCTTGGAATATCTGGGTGCATTTACTCAGATTTTTTTTAAAGTAATATTTTGAATATTAATTCTCATCTTTGCTATGCGATGGAAAATATAGAATTATGAGCGAATCGATTAAGCCCTATAAAGATGGCGAAGGTGGAAAGAAAGATCAGGTAACCCAGATGTTTGATAACATTTCGGGTAACTATGATATTTTAAACAGAGTCATCACCTTTGGAATGGATGTCGGCTGGCGAAAAAATGTATTTAAAATAATCAAGTCTCAAAAGCATGATGAAATTTTAGATATTGCAACGGGGACTGGAGATATGGCAATCATGTATGGTCAATCTGACGCTAAAAGGATTGTTGGTCTTGATATTTCTAGCGGGATGTTAGAGGTTGCAAAAGAGAAGATCAAAGATACTGATTTAGACAGTAGAATATCATTTCAAATTGGCGACGCTGAAGACCTAAAATTCAATGCCGATACCTTTGATGTTGCATCAGTGACATACGGGATTAGAAATTTCGAAGACCTCGAAAAAGGCTTGAGCGAAATTTTAAGAGTGCTTAAGCCAAATGGCAGTTTAGTTATCTTAGAAACGTCAGTTCCAAAGTCTTGGTTTCTCCGACAAGGATATGCCATTCATACTAAAGTTTTTTTACCTCTCATTGGCAAATTGTTTTCTAAAGACAAAAGAGCTTACTCTTATTTATCAGAATCTGCCAATACCTTTCCATATGGCGAAAAGTTGAAAGTCATTCTTGAAAAAGTAGGATATAAAGACGTTGAAGTATTGCCTCAAGCAAAAGGGTTATCAACGATTTATGTAGGAAAGAAATCTTAAGGTATTCTATTTCTTTGTGCAATCATCATTCTCATAATCGCACCGCCCATTTCTGCGATGACAGATTCTTTTTTGACCAAAATAGGATGGCCGCTTTTATAAATCCAATGTGTTTGACTTTTATCTGGACCGTCAATTGATTTCAATTCACATTTATAACAGTCGTATAATTCTACTGTATCTGAACCAACTACTTCAAATGTATAAGTTTGTAATTTTTGGTTTTGAGTATCAAATATTCTAAGAATAGTTGTGTAATCTTCTTTCAATGGTAGGTGTGATAAGTAGATATCTAAACTTGGACCATCCATTAAATAAGTGTTTTTCAAAGTTATGCTGACTTGTTGAACTTGTCCTTGCATATTGACTTCTCCTTTAATTTGGTCGTCATCAGTAAAATTAAGTGATATGGTCAACGGACCTTGCTCAACATTTCTAAACATTGGATGAAAAGTTCTGTAAGCCACATGACCGACATCATTCATGTTTCCCATTGGAGAAGAACTTTCATCTTTTATTAATAGATGCGTATTATGATTTTCGATAGAACGCTTTACATCAAATTGCATGTGTTGTCCTTGAATTTCAAGGCTTAATGCATAGTTGTAAGTTGTATCATCAATAATTTGATTTATAAAAGGTAAAACTTGGTTCTTTTTCTCATCAGAAATTATTTCTGGCATCTTAAGCGCAGAAATATCAACTGTAGCTTTCTCAATAATTGATTTTATTTTATCAGGTGCTTCTTCTTGATATCTTCCACCAATGTGCTGTGCCAAAAACTTTTCCATGACTGTAATGAATGCCATGTTGTTATCTGGATTAGCAAAACCATGTCCCTCATCTTCAAAATTTATATATTCAACAGGCAGGTTAAGGTCGCGCATGGCAATGACTATTTGATCCGACTCACTTTTCTTAACTCGTGGATCATTGCCGCCTTGAGCAACAAGAAGAGGAACTTTGATGTTTTTAGCATGAAAGAAAGGGGATTGTCTTGTTAGTTGTTCTCGGCCTTCTTCAGTATTTGGATCACCCATTCTTTTATGAAACATGGCTCGTGCAGATTCCCAATACGGAGGAATGGTTTCAAGCAAAGTAAAGAGGTTAGATGGGCCAACAATTGAGACGCCACCAGCATATGTATCGGGTGTAAATGTTAATCCAGCTAAGGTCGCATAGCCACCATAAGACCCACCCATGATGATTATTTTTTTAGGATCAGCATATCCTTGCTCTATTAAAAAATGCGCTCCAGCTGTTAAGTCGTCCTGCATTTTTTGCCCCCATTCATTGATGGCTGCATTGAGAAACTTTTTACCATATCCAGTTGAGCCTCTGAAATTAGGTTGTAATACGACATATCCTCTATTTGCTAAAAATTGAGCAAAACTGTTATAGCCCCAATAATCTCTTGCCCACGGTCCACCATGAACATACAAAACTGCTGGTAAGTTTTTCTGCTCCTTTGTATTTGGTAAGGTCAAATAAGCAGGAATTTCTAATCCGTCTAGAGAATCGTATGTAACACCGTGCATTTTTACAAGATGTTCTTTTGGCAATTCTGGCCTTGGCGTATAAAGAAATTTAATTTCTTTACTTGCTCTATCAAAATAATAAGCTGATCCAGGGTCAATATCACTATTAACATAAAACAACCACTTGCTTTCATCCTTAGTTGTCGAAGTGATAGATATTTCAGCTCCTTCAAATTGTGATTCTAGAAAGTTATAATCATTTTCATAGGATTTGGATTTCCAATAAATTCTTTTTTTGTCAGCAATATAAACAGTAGAAATTAATTCGTCAGTAGTAGGGGAGAAGCTGGCATTTTCAATATCAACAAGATTTAATGGATCGGATTCTACCAACTCCATTTTTTTAGATTCTAAATCATAGAGGTATAACCCCATCAGATCTGGTTCACCTACATTTGAAATAAAATAAACGCGGCCGTCATTATGAAACCTAAGTGGGCTCAATGTTTCTTCCAAGTTTGAAGATAAAATTGTTTGAAAGCCATCATCAGTTAATTGCAAGATTTCATCACTGCCGTCAGGAAGTGATCTTGATGCTAGTCTGATATTAGAATCTAAATCAAAAGTTAACGAATCAAGTCTTTCATTGTTTTCATAAAGAAGTGTTCTTTCGCCACTTGCAATATCTAATGAATAATAGTCATGCCATGCTTTGTCACGGTCATTAATTCCTACGAATATTTTATCTTCTTGTTTTTTGGGTAGTGATAATATAAAAGCTCTGATATCATCAAAAGGCGTGAGATCTTTAGAAGTGGGGATAAAATCTTTAGTAGCTTCTTTTGGATCAACTCTGTACAATCTGAAGTTTTCGTCTCCTCCTTTATCCTGAACGTATAGTACATATTTCGAATCTCGGCTCCAAAAATATGACCTGATGGGTCTTGATGTATCCTGAGTAATGGGATAGGCATCTTCAAATGGATCATCAATGGCTTTTATCCAAATATTCATAACATTTTTGTAAGGCTTGATAAATGTTATAAAAGCACCGTTTGGACTTAATTGCGCCCCTGAAATTTGAGGGTTACCAAAAAATATCTCTCTGTCAATCAAAGGCGTATTATGCATAGTCTGAAGGTTTTTTTATTTATTTTTTATTCATTCTGGTAAGCTCCATTAATTTACTTTCACGTAAGTAGATATAATGTGCTGTTGTTTTGGCCATCAGGTAGCCATAAAATCCATCCATGAATCCTAATCTCAAAAAGTATTCAACAATAAACTTCCAAATTGGTTTGATAATCACCCGAAAGTAGTTTGATTTTATTCCTTTTGAAAATCGAAATTCTGCTGCAATAGTACTGTGATTATTGACGGTAGTCATTCGATCGTGAATATCTTCATTACAATGATGCATCAGAAGGCCTTTTAATTTTGATGACTTTATACCTGGCAATGGTTCAATTCGATCATGAGGAGGGTTGCCGATACATTTTACTTTGCCTTTTATAAAAAGTCTGATTATTCTGTGTGGAAACCAAGATCCATGTTTAAGGAAATAATTATTGATAGCGTTTGACCGATTTAGGTAGTAGGCATCAGCTTGAGGATCTGTTTTAATTTGTGCTATTTCATCTTGTAATTCTACACTTAGAAATTCGTCCGCATCTAATGCAAGTACCAAATTATGACTTGCTTTGCTAATTGATAATTCTCGTTGTTTAATATAACCCAGAAAATCATGACTATATACAATTGCACCTAACGTTTTGGCAATATCTACAGTCTTGTCAGTAGAGTGAGAATCTAAAACTATAACTTCATCGCTTATTTTAGAGACAGAATTTATACATCTTTCAATTTTTTCTTCTTCATTGAAAGTCATTATCACTGTACTTAACTTATACATGATTACCTTCTAATTTGGTTTGCCTGTATTTCATAGCAAATAAAGTTATGAAAATATATAAAGCTACGCCGATTTGAGATTCTATGGTATGTTCGACCATAAAAGAAGCAAAGAATATAAACTGAGTTGTTGTTAAAAAGAAATCGTGCATGCCATTTAAATAAAAAAGAGGCATACAAGAGAAAATAGTAAACAGTATCAATCCAATGATTCCTAGAGCTGCACTTGATAAAATATATTGGTTATGAGGTAACAATTCTAAATTTGTCAATTCTGGGTAATGCTCACTTAAGTAACTGTCGGTTTCATCCATGATATCTCCAATGCCAACACCAAGTGCAGGGTTATCTTTAGTTAGTTGAAGGCCGGCAAAGATACTTCCTAATCTTCTGGAATCAGACAATTCTCTGATATTCTCATTCTTTGAAAACAATTCAAGACTGTACTTCATGTAGCTAATCTTGTTTTTTATGGTCGGCACAAATTGAGTTGATAAAAATATGAGCAATACAAAACTGGCAGCAGATCCAACAGCTAAAAGCTTATTGCCTTTTTCTTTAATGTAAAAAATGAACATGAATAAGAACACAACATACAATGTCATTAATCCACTTCGCACAGCTAATAAGTGTAAGTAAATGACCAAGAAAATAGCAAGGATAATATATAAACGCGGCCACTTTTGTTCCTCTTTTATTTTATCCCAGATTATCGCAACCAGCATACAAAAAGCAATGCTGATCATGATGCTGTATCTAATATGATGAATTGGCGTTGGGATGATTTGACCTTTTCCGTAAATATTTGTGTAGTATTCGATGTCTGTTAAGAACATACCAATAGACCACAGAATTGAAAAAGTAATTATGCCAATAAAACCCCACATTATTGAAGTCATAACTTTTTTGTCAAGCTTTGGTGTGGCATAAAATGCAAATGGTAAAAAGAAAATGGGGAGTTTAATTCTTGATCGATTAAGGAAATAATCTATGTTTTCTGACCAAAGACCTGAGATAAAGTATATGAGGAAAATACCTGTAACGGCTAGGTAATATCTGTTCTTAATAAATCCTTTGAAGTTTGATTTAAAGTTTCCTTTCCATAGACCTGCTATAAGAAAAAAAATCATACCAATACTGATTAGGAATCTAGAATATAGTAAGCCAAATATTATCAGCACACTTGCTAAGATAAATATATTTTGGGTTGTTATTTTACTTCGCAAAATTCTTAGTTCTGCTGGTTAGCGTAAGCGATGAAATGTGGATTTAACAAATCTTCTTTATTGTATCTCACAGGGTTTCCAGTTTCAGCATTTAATACTTTACCTCCCGCTTCTTCAAGAATGATTTGAGCAGCAGCTGTATCCCATTCCATTGTAGGTGCTAATCTTGGATAAATATGCGCTCCACCTGATGCGATAATTAAAAATTTTAATGAACTGCCTTTGGATACTTTCTCTGGATTTTTATAGTTATCAATAAAAGCTTGGGTCTGTTCATTTAAATGAGATCTCGAACAAACGATAGATAAATTTTCATCTGTTGAATTATAATTAGGAGCTTCTAATTTCTGTTTATTATCATCTTTTAACAAGTAAGCCCCTTGACCTTCAATAGCATAATACATGTCGTCCGTTACAGGGGTATAAACAACTCCAGCTATTGACTTTCCATTTTTAATTAATGCTATGTTAACCGTAAACTCTCCGTTTCTCTTTATAAATTCTTTTGTACCATCTAGTGGATCAACCATCCAACAATATTCATAATTTTCTCTATCGCTGTAGGGAAGTAATTTGTTTTCTTCTGAAATGATAGCACATTGAAAAGTCAAATTTTTAAGTCCTTCACAAATAATGGCATTGGCTTCTCTGTCGGCTCTGGTTAATGGAGAGTTATTGTCTTTTTGTTCTACTTGGAAGTTGTCAATGTCATCATAAACCTCCAATATTTTATTTCCAGCTTTTCTAGCTATTTTAATCACTTCTGCTATTGTCTCTTGTAGTAAACTATCCTCCATTTGGTAACTCTGCATTTATGAATTTATTAAGTGGTGGCAAATGTAATGCTTTTGTAAGTTAAAAAGCTATTGAAGCTCTTTATATCTTGAGCAATAACGCTTTTTGAAATACAAATATTGGATAGGTTTTAACTTCAGGAATTGTGTCTGTGCTAAAGATTTCATTCCCAGTTATTGAAATAGGTTCTGTTTTGGAAATGTAAAAATGAACCTCCATGCCTTCATTCGTTTTATGGTAATCAACCAACAGATCATTTCCGCCAACTTCAAATCTGCTGACAAAGTGCCCTTCGTTTAAATATCCATCAATTCTGATGCTGTTAAATTCATCAATCCTATAGTGTCCTTTTTCAGGATTGACTACTTCTAAACCATATTTACGAAAATCTTTTTCATTATAAATTATAGTCCATGGGTAATAGCCTTCTGAATTTGGGTATTCAATGAGCAATTCCATATTAATTTCTGTCGCTTCACCGTTCTCTTTATAAATGTCTAACTTGCCTTTGTAATGCCCTACCCATTCAAATGGAAATTCGAAATATTGTTGGACCGGTTTTTCTTCCACAGGTTGAGGTTGTGAAACCTTACATTGAAGAAAGGCGAATAAACATATTAAATAAATAAAGTATTTGTTCATATTTAAATTATATTGGCTAATATTAATTTCGACTAAATTGCAATTAATGAAAATCCGTTTTAATCAATTTGCTAAAAAAACAATAATTCTTTTTCTGGCGCATATTGGATTTACCAGTTTTACTTTTTCTCAAACATATTTTCAACAACAAGTTGATTATAAAATAACAGCAGAATTAGATACTTTAAAAAACACCTTATCAGCAAATTGCATAATCGAATATACTAACAATTCAAATGATGCATTAGATCAAATAGTTTTCCATACGTGGTGGAATGCATTTAAAGATAAAAATTCTGCATTTGCAAGTCAGCAAATTCAAAATGG
>JABDKX010000211.1 GCA_013001975.1 Saprospiraceae bacterium
TTATTCGATCTTCTTAACAAAAAGCATCTTGATGAAGATGACAAAAAAAATATTTACATCTTATTATTGAAAATAGGTTCATCAGAAGAGGAAAAGGTTAAGTCCAATTATCATTCAATAATAGACAGCGCTTTTCATTTAATTAATTACAATGATACCATCTCATTTGATTATTGCAATAATACGGACCTCAAATACTTGGTTAAGTTATTAAGCAAAGCCATCGATATTTACAGCCCAAACGACAAAGCATTCAATTATGCACAAGCCCTCTATCAATGTTTGGCCATATCAAGAAGTAATATTATAACCGACACAGACAAAACGTTTTCAGGAGCCACTTTTAAAAAGTATTACGATCAAATCATTCATACGGCTTATCAAAGTAATGACCATAACGCAGTTTATCATTATACCAAAGAGGCCAAATTTTATGCGCTTGAAAATACACGTTTCAAGAAAAAAAAATACAAGAATACCTATACGCCAAGCCAACAAGATAGTCTACAACAGTTTAATGCAACCATTTCTTTTTTAAGTAAGGAGTTAAATATTTATCCAGATTCGGCCAGTATAGGAACAGCCTTAAATAATGCAAGAACAATAAAGCGCAAGTTTCAAAATGCTATTGAAGATGAGAAAATTTTGACTATTAAGAATAACATTCCTAATGTTTTCAAGAAAGCAGCAGATCAACTAGAAGAATACCAATGTCTGCTGGATTACTATATCTCAGATAATCATATTTATTGCATTTACATCGATGGCCAAACCCAGAAAGTATCACAGAAAAAAATCACCGCTGATCTTAAAGCCTTCATTACCGATGTTAAAACTAAAGACTCAGATTATGAAAAACATCTTATGTCTGTCTCTAGATTATTACTTCCTAAAATCAATTTTAAAAAAAATATAATTATCGGCCCCCATGGCATTCTTAATTATGTGCCTTTTGATGTGCTTAAAGACAAGGAAAATATCAAGCTGCTTTCCAAGCATGCCATTTCTTATAATTACTCTTTTTCAGAAGAACAAAAAATTAAGAGGTCAACAAACAACTTATCAATTTTTGGAATGGCGCCATCTTTTGATACCCTCTGTTCTGAATTAGCGTTTTTAGATTACAATCAAGATGAACTTAATAACATTAAGACATCCTTCAAAAACTTGGTAATTTTAGGAGAACATTATTATAATAGAGATTCCCTTTTATCAAAAATAAAAGGCTGTAACATTTTCCATCTGGCGTCTCATTCAATAATTGATAATTCAAATGATCATAACTCATATTTATCTCTAGGAGAGACGTGTATAAGTGATTCTACGACCAATAAGATTTTCATTCATGAAATCATTCCAGAGAATTTAAACAATGAATTAATAGTACTATCCAGTTGTGACTCAGGTCACGGCAACCAAGTTACAGGTGAAGGTGTGGCGAGTTTATCCAATGCCCTTTTTTCTACTAATGTCAAATCAATAATTTCAACATTATGGGCTGCCAATGACAAATCGACATCTATGCTGATGGGTTATCTTTACAAACATTTAAAAGATGGAAAAAGTAAGGATGAAGCATTACAGTTAGCCAAACTTGATTATTTAGATCAAGTGTCTACAACATACGCCCATCCTTACTATTGGGCTGGTTTCATTGCCATCGGTGATATGTCACCAATCGCTAGTCAGCAGTATCCTGTGTTATACCTGGTCATTGGATCTTGCCTTATTTTTTTCGGTTTATTTAAACTTATCAAATAGCCTCGGAAAAAACGAAAGCTCTCTTAAAACGCTTTTTGCTTTTCGATTAAATTCATGCTGTTCGTTAGATGCAATATTCTTCAACATTGCTTTTGCCTTTTTATCATCGATCATCAAATATGCAATCGCTTCATTAATTTCTAATTCATCTTTTTGCAATTGCGTTTTAGCGTCGGCTTTTCTTTGATCAATAATAGCTAAGGCTTCGATCATGTTTTCCTTATCAGCGTTCTTGAATAACATTGTTAGCTGATCAGCAGAAACTGCTTTTTCATCTGATCCTTTAGATCTGTCTGTTCCATCAACAGTCTTGTTATATTCCTTAATGACAACACTATTGTCTTTAGGCTGATTAAATACGACCGTTCCAAAAACCAATATAAGAAACGATGCAGCATAAGACATCCATCTTTTGTAAAATGATTTTCTTGATTTGGTATCTAGACTTATGACTTTGGAATTTGACTCTTTCGAAGCATTAATACTTTTGATTACACCTTTTACGTCATCTTCAAGCAATATATCAAACACTTGTTGCAGTTTGACATGATCTTCAAAATCACTTTTAAAAGTTGGATCAGTTTGAAGGCGATTTTCAAATTCTGTCTTTTCAGAATTTGTCATCTTTTCAGTTAAATACTTTTCAAATAATTGATGTTCACTCATAATTTAAATATCCTTGATTAAAGATTTTAATTTCTTTAAACATTCATGTTTTTTCTTTCGAGCCATGCCTTCAGATTTATAAAGCATTTGATAAGCAATCTCTCTCATTTTGATGCTTGATGACCACATAGTCAAAATTTGAATACATTTTTCATCCAAATGAGACATAGCTCTTTTTAATTCTTTTTTCCGTTCCCTATCTATCATCAAATGCTCAATGGAAGGTTCTTGTTCTTCGATCTCAATATCCTCTTCCAACTTTACTCTGTTTTTTACTTTTCGCAAGCGCATCCATTCATACTTTGCTACAGAGAAAATGTAAGATTCCAAGGATTTTGACAAGAAAAATTCTGGACGATAACATTGTTTTATAAATGTCATAATCGCGAATGTAAACAAGTCATTAGCTTCTTCAACAACTCCTCCATGTTTTAAAACATATGAACTTATCGCCACAGTCAAATTCTCGTTAGAATAGATCGCTTTAATAACTTCATTTCGTGAAGGAATATCCCTACGAACATCCTCAATAATAGTATTAGTCTCGGTATTCAAATATATAGTGTGTATTATTAGAAATGTGTTACTCTAAATTATCAAATTTTAACAATTAATTTCACTTTGAGCCCTTTCAAAGCCCTTAAAACCTTAGTTTCTTGGTGATAATGATATTTTTTTAACTTTAATAAAAAATACCATATGATTAAGGTCAACCTGATTATCTTCTCATTTTTATCAATTATAAATGTATTATCAGCTCAAATTGAAGCTCACGATATTTTAAAACCTGTAAAAGCACAACTTGAAGCATATAATAATGGCGACATTGACAATTTTCTTTCACAATATTCTGATAGCGTAAAAGTATTGAGATATCCAGATCAACTGCAATATATTGGGCTTGAAAAAATGAGAATTCAATATGAAGGATTCTTTAAAGAAAATCCTAATCTCCATTGCAAACTTCTGAATAGAATCGTCCAAGGAAACACTGTTATAGATCATGAAGAAGTAAGTATAAGTAAAGACAGAAATCCGTTTTATGCCATTGCCATTTATAAAGTAAAATATGGCTTAATCGAAGAGGTAAGATTTCTGTATTAATGGCCTTGAATAAACATTTAAATTCAATCTTCGTTATTTTTTTAAAGTCTTTACAAATGCACAAAAAGTCAATTTTTAACCTCATTTTTCAACTATTAATAATCCAATCATTAGTTGGTCAAACCAATCCTAATTCGCAACCTATAGAATTAGGTAAAGTACAATGGAATAGAAATTATGATAATGCCCTTGAAAAAGCGAAAAAAGAAAACAAACCAGTTTTAATATTATTTCAAGAAGTTCCTGGCTGTGCCACTTGTCAAAACTATGGTAATAATGTTTTAAGTCATCCGCTCATCATTGATGCGATAGAAAATGAATTTATTCCTTTAGCTATTTATAATAACAAAGGTGGCCACGATAAAAAAATATTGTCAAAGTACAACGAACCCAGTTGGAATAATCCTGTTGTCAGAATCGTCGACAAAAATGGAAAGGATATCATAACAAGACTGAATGGCAATTACAGTGATGAAGGATTGGTCAGTCATATGTTACTGGCTTTATCAAGTGGCTTTTATGGACAACCAGAATATTTAAAATTGCTCAACGCAGAATTATCTCTTTCTGATTATGATAAATCAGAAGCTGTATTCAGTATGTATTGTTTTTGGTCTGGAGAAGCACACTTAGGAGAATTGGATGGGATTACGAAAACCGAACCTGGATTTATGAATGGAAAAGAAGTCGTGAAAGTAAATTTTGATCCATCAGTTATTGATGAAAAAGAAATTGCCAACCACGCGGCCAAAGCCAACTGTTCACTCGAAAAGAAAAAATCAAAATTTAGAGCCGATAAAGACCCTCAATATTATCTAAAAAATAGTATCTACAGATCATTGGCATTATCTGATCTTCAGAAAACAAAAATTAATACCGCAATAAAGCAAGGAAAAGATGCTTCGATTTACTTGAGTCCTTCTCAAAAAAAAGCACTTACATTTTTAAAAAACAAGAACACTAAAAGTAAAAAGTTGATCTATACACTTGACCTCAATAAGGGATGGTCAGAAATGATGTCAACTATATAATACTTATTCCTTAAATAAAAACATCTACACAATATCATTGGTGGAAATCTAGTTACTATCTCATTGTTTATTAAAATTTCGAAATAATGAAAAAACTAGTATTTAGTATGTTGGTCTTAGGAGGATTAAGTTTAACTTCTTGCGGAGACGATAATGGACCCGAAATAACGATTACATCGCCTGCAAATGACGCTGTTATCTCAAGTGGCGCAGCATTAACTGTTGAAGGCACTGTGACTGATGATGTTGAAGTGAGTACCGTTGGTTTTACAATTGATAGCGGTTTTAATTTAACAGGTAATATCGATCTATCGCTGCTGACGGATAAATCGACTGTTCAGTTTTCAGACGACATTGCTACTGACTCAATTCCTGTTGGTGAGTATACCATTAAATTTACCGCTGCAGATAATGATGGGAATACAGCTGAAGAAGAAGTAAAATTTACAATACAATAAAATGAAATCCCTGTTAACTAATCATAAGTTAACAGGGATATTTATTTTTAATTTGGTGCTATAACGTCCAATTCGCCGTTGACATCAACAGTAAGTTCGGCACCATCGACGACGTCCAGCGTATTTGCTTTACCAATTTGACCAGCACTGATATCAATGTCATTTCCATTAGGAATGACAACATCATGACAATAATCCGGAAGCACTCCTAAACTCCAATTTACCGGGCTTGCGTGCCAGTCGCCAACTAATGGACCAACCCAAGTGTTTGTTCCAGGCGTACATCCGCCCCCACTACCACTTGGTCTTCCAATCCCAAAACCAGAAAATCCAGAAGGTATGCTTGCACTTATAATAACATCAGAATTAAAAGCACCAATTGTTCCATTAAAATAATTGATATCATAACTCCCAGCATTGGCTGGCGTAACATCACTGATTTGATTATTGCCAGACACTTTGACAATGTCAAGAACACTTCGCGTTTCTCCTGTAGTATTTTCCCATGCTAATATTTCAGCTTCCTCATAATATAATTCAATATCATAAGATGCAGAAGAAGACGCATTATCAGGCGTTATTTTAAAAGTTTTTGAAGCCACGTAATCATTGACGACGGCAGAATTAAATTCTAAAGCTGTTGGTGTTGTGCCGGCACGATCAACTTCTACAGTTGTGCATCCAAAATCATGGGTACTGTTATTTGTAATAGTCAACATAATCAAATCCGAAGTCGGATCATAAAAATGCACAGTAGCATTTGGACCTAAATATTCTTCTGCGGGCATAGCTGTGTTAGTTTCAATTTGAACACCGTTGATGAAGTCGCCAGTGATCTCAACATTGTCAATTACAAAACCATACAACCAGCCAGTACCATCACTATACCGAAACAAAATGCGAACATTGGCTTCGCCAATATATGGGGTGAGATCAATGACTTCATTAGTAAATGCAGTAGCTGAAGATGCTGGCAAATCAAGAATTTGAGTATAAGATGTTCCTCCGTTAATAGAAACATAAACATCCGCATCTTCTTGGTCACCTTGCCAAGTATTATCTTCATAGTAATAATCGAAAGACAATTCTGCTCCTACAGCACCCGTTAAGTCAAAAACAGGTGAAATTAAATCCACTTGATTTTGATTACAGTCACAATCATCGTCATTGACATAAGCCATATAGGTGCCTATCGGTGGTGCTGGAATATCAAAAGGTCCTGTTTCAGCTGTTGCTTCATCGCCAACCTGAAATGGTGTATCACCTGAAGGATTATCTGTTGTAAAAACACCAAGCGTATTGGTTTCGAAATCTTCATCGACCAATACAACCGTACCGCTTACATTAGAAGGAGCCGAATCATCACTGGTGATATCAATTGTAAGCGTCTGATTAGAACTACCTGCAGTAGCATCGCCGCCATTTGCATTTAAAGTGTAATCCACAATAATATCTTCCAAAGATTCAACATAAGCATCATTGAAAACTTTAAATACAAAAGTCTCTGACAAATTAGTGGGCGTCAATGTAGCTGTTAAAACAGAAGGCGCTTCATAGTCCACATCTTGTATTGCTGAACCTGACAAGGATAATGTCACTGTTGGATCGATTGATGCAGGCAAATTCAACGATATTGTTACACCAACTTCCAAATAGTCAAGGCATGTGCTCACAATATCAGCGTCTTGCTCATTGACAGATATACTACTGGTAGAAAATGAAATTTGTGGCGTACATGTTCCAATATCAAAATTTCCAATAATAGTCGACCATTGTGAAGCAGGGTTGTATTCTCCAGTAAACCAAAAACTGCCATCAACAGGATCAACACTCATAGCTGCATAGTCACCATATCGATTACTTCCATTTGCAGCAGTTCCTTGTGCCATTACTGTTTCGGGTTCTGTCATTGTACCCAATGGATCACATTCTTTTCTGCCGGTAAACTTAACCGAAGGAAATGATGTTGCACTTGATGTATTATATGCTAATCCTATGCTTCCATCTCCATTGATAGCTATGGAGGACATCCATCTTGATTCAGTATCAGGAGAATAGGTTCCTTGTTGATAAATAGACCAATCACCTGTAGTTCTTCTTAATTCATACCACCGCACACCAGCATCATCATTACCGGTAACATCCGTAACGTGGCTCATAACCATGGTTTCATGCGTTGGGAATCTCCTATAATGGATTTTATTCATCAGTACTTCTCTCAACGGATCTAAATTTATTCCACTACCCTGCTGGTCAATACAAGAAAAAGAAGTATACCCACAGAGGTGTGTATCAAAAGAAGCTGTTTGTAAAGTTAATGTTTGCGTAAGTGTTGTATTAGCAGGTGTCGTAAAATCAATATCAAATTCAAACAACTCCAATTGATCTTGATTTAAATTTACATCCCAAGCATCATCTGCCATTCTCATCACAATGGCTGGTTCATTTGCTGGAGGCAAAGTATTACCGTCTAAGTCAACTGGTGTCATCGCTTGAAAACCAATTGTGCCGTAAGGAGGCACTGTAAATCTTTGCATAGTTCCTGGGTTACCAATCAGCATTTCATCTCTATCTAACGCATAGACAGCAGGCGAACTTTCATTGGAAGTAACAACATAAGAATCTGGCCACATAGCATATTTGGGATAATCTGGAAACTGTGGTGCGGTATAAGAATAAACATACCAACTTCCTGTTGGATCGTTTGTTTGAGATATCGCAACAACCAACATGTTTCCCGAACTTGAAAACTCACTCATTAACCACTTATCTGCCAACTGGTCATAAATGACAATTGGATCTCCAGCGCCATTAATCCCTGTAAAAGAATCAAATGCAGTAGGACCTGCTACAGTATTACCATTTGTACGATCATATATCTGATAGGTTGACCCACCACTTCCATTTATCATTTGAATGACATGCACAGGACTGACATCCATTGCAGGATCTGGCGGATTAACACTTGAGTAGCCCTGACCATCATAACTTTGATTGAGCGCTTTGATAGGTCCTCTTGGAGGTGCATAACTTTTTTGCCATGCAGGATCAAGACCTGCAGGTTTTGCATTTGGGTTAATACTGTCATTTAAAATCCAATCTGACTTTGGATGATAACCTAATTTTTCATCCTTCACAATATCACCATCGAAAGGAGGTGCAACAAAATCACGCAATGGCCCTGTTACCTTTACCAGTTCGCCTTGAATAACATCGGGATTTAGGTAAATTTTCTGTGGCTTTTGCTGACCGAATAAATTAATGCTGAATAAAAATAGGACAGCAAATAGATAAATAGATTGTCGCATAATACTATTTAATATTTGTAAAACTTTGGATTATGAAATGAAGCTCAATATGAGCCTATTCTCGGCAGGATATTTCTAAAACATTGTAAAAGTAGTAGATTTTACTTAAAATATAAGCGTTTTAAATGTTGATTTAATTACAATTTATCCTAAAAAGGAAAAAAGGTGTTGAAAATTATTTCAACACCTTTTTTCAGGGAATTTTAATCTATCATTTTTAAAGCTCGACCTGGCGTGTACGGTGCATCGGCATCCTCCAATGCTTTTTCTAAATTCTCAATATCAACTTTCGCAATTTCCTTAATCGCATTGAGAAGAGGTTCAAATTCTTCCTTTGCAATTTGAAAGCTCATTTTATGCGTTTCGGTAGGATTGGAAGTTGAATATTTTTGTTCATAATTTATCCAACCTATTCTTCCTGACGGTGTAGGCGGTTGATCGATATCCAATCTTGTTTTTATGTTATCGCCATAAAATTGCGTACTGATATTTTTTATTTTCAAATCAACATCATTGTACATCCTCATCAAATCATTCATTGGTTTTTCAGCCATTTTTATAGCTTCTTTAATATGACGCATCTTATTATTCATTTCACGGATCATATACCCTGCGCCTTCAATTCTTCGTGACAATTCTGCAACATCACGTTGAAAATCAACCTTATCTTCTCTGTTATCAGCAGGCATCACTGTATTGTCCAATGCTTTAACATTAAACTTAACTGCGTCACCTAAATTAGAAACTATGCCATTGTGCATTTTTGCCATTTGAATAGTGTATTTTCCTGGCGCAACCAAAGTTCCTTCTTTCACACCTGCAAATGGATTATAAAAAGACGGCTTTCTTAATGAGATTGCATCCTTGGAAGCAAATCTCATATCCCATTTTAATCTTTGTAATCCTTTTGAAAAAGATTTGGTTATTTTTCTAACAACATCACCATCTTCATTGGTTATCGTAAAAAGCAATTTAGGAGCAGATTCTTCTTTTTCTTTTAAAAGGTCTTCATAAGTCGGATATGGGGTATCTTTATTTTCTTTATCTGTTTCAGATTCCTTTTTTTGTCGCTGATCTTTTAAAGATTTTTGCTCCTCGCCAATATAGTAATCGACAATAGCCACAGATCCTAAATCTTGACCACTATAGAATGCGTCTCCTTGAAATGCCTTACCTGGTAATCCAAGTGGTGCCGCTTTTTCAAACATCAAAGCATCTCTCACAGCAAATATGTTTGACTCCTTATTATCAGGTTCAAGATTCAAATGTCTTAGAGGACTGTAATCATCTAAAACATAAAACCCCCTACCAAATGTACCTAAGACAAGATCATTTTCACGTCTTTGAATAGCAATGTCTCTAACTGCGATTGTTGGAACACCTGCTTTTATCTGCTTCCATCGATCACCTCCGTTTGGACTAAAAAAGATTCCAAATTCAGTTCCACAAAAAATCAAGTCTTTATTTATGTGATCTTCTTCTATACTGTATACACTTCCACGCTCTGGGAGATTGTTACTGATTTTATTCCAACTTAATCCTTTATTGGTACTCTTATAAATGTAGGGTTTGAAATCACCATACTTATGATGATTAAAGGCTGCATATATGACATTTGCATCATGTTGAGAGCAGTACACCGAATTGACATATGATCTTTTTGGAACTCCAGCGATATTGTCAACTTTTTTCCATGTGCCTCCGCCATCGGTAGAAATTTGAATCAACCCATCATCAGTACCGACGACCAATAAGTTTTCATCAACTGCAGATTCTGAAAAAGCTACAATTGTTCCATATGGCGAAGTAGATCGATTTTTGGCAACCGCATCAATACTCCAAACGCGATCCATTATTTTCAGTTCGTTTCGGTTTAATTGTCTCGTTAAGTCATCGCTTAAAACTTCCCAACTATTACCGTAATCATCACTTTTGAATAGTTTATTTGCTGCAAAATAAAGACGCCCTGATTTATGGTGACTCACTTGTAATGGAGCATCCCAATTCCATCGATACCCATTTTCGCCTTTGCGTTCTTTTGGTTGGATACCCACTTCTTCGCCACTTTTGCGATCATATCTGACCAGTACGCCATATTGAGATTGTGCATAAACAATATCAGGATTCTCTGGATCTACTTGAGATTCAAACCCATCACCTCCATGTGTAATGAACCAATCCGAATTTACAATTCCATGAGAAGTATTTGTTCGCGATGGACCACCTATACTAAAGTTATCTTGAGTACCTCCATAAATATTATAGAAAGGTGTATCATTATCCACTGCCACTTTATAAAATTGTGTTATTGGCAAATTAGCTTTAAACTGCCATGTTTTTGCGGCATCCCATGTTTCGTATATCCCCCCGTCACATCCGACAAGCCAATGATCAGTATTTTGAGGATTTATCCACATGCAATGATTGTCAACATGCTTCGTATCTTCTCCTACGTTTTGAAAAGACTTACCACCATCATTGCTGGATTTCATCCAAGTGTCCATGGAATAGATTGTATTTTCATCCACTGGGTCTGAAATGATTTCTTGATAATAATTACCACTTGTTGTATGACTGCTTTGCTTTTGCCAACTGGCTCCCCTATTAGTAGATTTATAAAAACCACTTTTACCTTTGGCAGCTTCAACAATAGCATAAATTATTTCTGGATTTGCTGGAGAAATTGACAATCCAATTCTCCCGAGATCTACACTTGGTAATCCTTTTTGAGATTTGTTCCACGTGAGACCACCATCTGTTGACTTATAAATCCCTGATCCAGGACCTCCGCCTAAATATGTAAATACATGCCTCGCTCTTTGTAATGTTGCAGCATACAAAACATCAGGATTACGGGGATCAATAATCAAATCTGTAGCACCTGTATGTTTGTCAATTTCTAAGGTTGCCGTCCATGTCTCACCACCATCATCCGATCTGTAAACACCTCTATCTCCTCCTGATGACCATAAGGGTCCAATAGCAGCTACCCATATTATATCTGAATTTTCAGGATGCACAATTATTTTTGCTATGTGCTCTGAATTTTTAAGCCCCATATGTTTCCAACTTGCACCACCATCTACAGATTTGTAAACACCATCTCCATAAGCAACACTCCTTTGATTATTATTTTCACCAGTACCAACCCAAACGGTGTTATGGTTAGAAGGATCTAGGCTTACACATCCTATTGAATAGGATCCTTCATTATCAAATATTGGCTTATATGTTGTTCCAGCATTTTTAGTTTTCCAAACACCACCAGAAGAAGTAGCCACATAGTACTCATATGGATTGTTCGGGTTAACAGCAAAATCTGAAATTCTACCAGACGTATTTGCTGGACCAACGCATCTGAATTTTAATGAAGATATACTTAATTTATCCAATGGATGTTCAGATTTTTTATCATCCTTTTTAGATTTCTTTTTCTTTTGAGCAACAAGAGATTGGGATGAAGTCAATGATATACAAATGACTATTAAAGCGAGAAATAATTTTTTCATTGTTAAGGTTAAATTAGAGAAACAAAATAAGAAGAATAATAAGATTCCCGAATATGATGACAACTCATTTATAATAAAGTCGAAAAAATATCTGCGTCATTTATAAAATATTTCTACCTTTATTGTGTTTAATAGATAAATGGGCTAAAAAAAATTAGATAAATTTTCTAAAAATTTATTATTTATTACTATTAAATAGTTTAAAATGAAAAAATTTAGCCTCGTACTTTCCTTACTTTTATTCTTTATATTTTCTGCTTGTGTCAAAGATACAGGTACCATTGAAGTTACTTATTTTGAAGCCACTGCTGTATATGGCAACTTAGATGAGATTCGTTCTACTGTTTTAAATGATTCTACTAGAGATATCGTAAATCCTGGTAAAATATACGTCGGTCATGACTACATTTTAATCGGAGAAGAAGGAAAAGGAATACATGTAATTGACAACAAAGATCCTCAGAACCCTTCACATATTAATTTCTTAAATATTCCTGGAAACAGAGAATTTGTTGTAAGTGAGAATATCATTTATGCAGAAAGCTATTATGATGTTATTAAGGTTGATATAAATGAAAGAACAAATGCAAAAATTATATCTCGAGCTGAATATGTTTTTGCCGATGTCATTCTAAATGATGTTGGAGATGCTGTCGTTGGATTTGACTTTACTGAAGTTACAAAAGTAGTAGATGACAACAGTGATATATTCCATGAAATAAAAGCAAATAATCTGGTCTACCTAGATTTTGCTAAAAAGATAATTCCGCAATCAGCAGTACCTTCTTCATTTGCAGGAAACAGTTCTTCAGCTTCAGGTACCGTCAATCGCTTGTCTTTATTTAATGACTATCTCTACATTATCGGCAGAAGTGATTTAAATATTATTTCAAACCATGATGACTTTAACTTAATCAATAAAATCTCCATGTTAGGCACTGAAATGGAGACCATTTTCCCTTACGAAAATAAAATATTTATCGGCACCAGAACATCGATGGAAATATATGATGTTTCAAATCCAGAAGATCCCACGCATGAATTTACATTTGACCATGCAACCTCATGTGATCCAGTTTTACCGGTAGATGAAGCTGTTTATATAACACTAAGAACAGCTGATTTTTCACCTTGTCCGGGAAACATAAATGCCTTGATAGTTCTGGATATTTCAAACTTGGCAACACCTAAAGAAGTGGAAGAAATTGAAATGCAAAGTCCTTATGGTATGTCAAAAATCAATGGTGTACTTTACGTTGGAGAAGGTGAAAATGGATTGACATTATTTGATGCTACCAATCCTATTGGTTTAACAAAAATTGAACACTTAAGTGAAGTAAAAGCATTTGACGTCATGGCGCATCCAAGCAATAATAATATGGTATTGATTGCTTCAAAAGAAGGTTTGTCACAATTTACAGTGTCACAAAACAAAACATTAAAAATGGAAAGTAATTTTGCTTATTAATGATCAATCGTCTGATATTTTTAGTTATAATTAGTTTTTGTATAAATTCTATCTTTTGTCAATCAAGCCGAAAAGACCATTCCATTATCAAGCTAAGAAATGGCATAGTTTATATCGGTCAAGTGACTGATGACAGTGGAGGTCAAATAAAAATCAATTTAGCTGATGATAATAGTGTCATCATTGATAAGAAAAAAGTAAAGACTTATCACTACGCTGATGAAACGATTGTTCATGACAACGGAAAATATCATGCAAAAGTCGGCGACCTTTACCACTTTTCATTTGGAATGAAACCTTTTGATTCTTCCAACACTGGAGAACCCACGATATCATCGCATCTTTCATTTTTATATGGCCAATATTATAAAAACAAATATGCACTAGGACTAGGATTTGGATTCGAATTTAATGAAGCCCTTATAAATGGATTTAGAATCGATACACAGTTTTTTCCTATTTATGGTTATGGCAGATATTACATTTCTGAAGATAAAAGAAGGCCATTTTTATATGGAAGATTAGGTTATGGATTTCAGGCCAATTCATCAGAATTCAATAATGATCATGAAGGAGGGGTACAATTTCAAGCTGGAGCAGGCATCCATTTTGCATCCAGAAAAAAAACCAGATTTATTGTAAGCTTAGGTTTTCATCAACAACATGTTACAGGTAATGAAAAATTTATTGATGAACTGGGCAGTGAAATCAATGTCAATTACAAAGCATGGATTAGAAGATTTGTTTTAAACTTAGGATTTGAGATTAACAAACCAAACAGACAATTACGATATAAGTATTAAAAAAAGAAGCCAGACTAAAAGCCTGGCTTCTCTACGTTAGATTAAGATATTTATTTTTCGATCCTCAACATCCTTCCTCTTGTAAATCCAGAATCAGTTGTAATCTCATATAAGATGATTCCAGAGTACAGTCCTAAGTCTGTATGATTAATTTGAATTTTATTTATTCCCTTGATCAAGTCAACATTCCTATTCATCAACATACGACCATTAAAGTCGTATAACTTTATAACGCCTTCTTCATTTCCAGAAGCCATTACTTCTATAGTTGTATTATGAACAAATGGGTTAGGATAATTTGTACCTACAAAATTATCGACATCATTTGCATCAAAAATTAAATTGATTGGATGAACAGTAAGGTTATTTCCTTTGTAAATCTCAGGAAGTAAAATTTCTTTATCCAATTCAAGCGCATCAGAAATGTTGATTGCAACATTAGGAATAACATCCAAGAAAATGGTTGCTTCATCATTCATTTGACTTCCAGTGACATCTGTATAACTGAGCACAAAATGTTCAGGCGTAATTTTATAATGAGAATCGGTTAAACCAAAATTGCTTTCAACATTTATAATATCAATACCTTTTAAAGCCATTGACATTTGAATTCCTACAATATCATTTTCATTTGCAATTTTAATCGCTACAGTTGATAATTCGCCCACTCGCAAATCGTTACTTTCAATCATCAAATCAATGCTGTTTTTGGCGCTTCTTGAATCTACATTACTTGATGGCAATAAACTTATATCGTTATTGACATCGCCAATTTTAATGCCTACAAATCCCTGGCTTTTATCTTTCTCAGTATTATTGAATTCTACATTTTCTTGGATCGCCCATGGATTGCTGACATGTAATTCTTGATTAGATTTCATAAATCGCCAACTTCTGTTATCAGGTAACCGGTCATAAATGCCAAGAATCAGTTTTCTCAATTGAAGAATATCGATAGCCGTTATGCTTTTACTTTTATTGACATCCGCTGCGATCATCTGATGCGCATATTCGAATCTGTCAAGACCGAGAATATGTCTTTGGATATGAATTAAATCCAATGTACTGACACCTCTCAAGTAATCATCACCTGAAACAGGTTTAACCATGTAATCTTGAAATCTAGGCACAT
>JABDKX010000145.1 GCA_013001975.1 Saprospiraceae bacterium
GGTTGCGACAAGCCTTTTTTAAATACAAAGTATGACTATCAATCCCGATATGCTTTATCAGTATTCAGCCACCACCAATTTGTATTTGTAAATAAATTCATAATGCGAATATATAGAAGATTAATTATAAATGTCAAATTTTTGGAAATTTTATAGAACAATATGAACGTACCAATGATTCAATGCGACCAATGAATACAATGAATACAATGAATACAATATGAACGAAACGAAATCCGCAGGATCAAACCAAAAGGTTTGGTGGAGAGAACCGCGAAGCGGGTGGGTTGGCAAGGAATAATGAATACAATGAATACAATTAATACAATGTGAACAATATGAACGAAATGAAATCCGCAGGATCATACCATAAAATTTGGTTGAGAAACGCGAAGCGGGCAGATAAGCCTTAAACAATGATTCAATGTAAACACGAAACACCTGACAGGTTAAACGCGACAAAGTGCTGAGCACAACCTGTCAGGTGTTTGAGTCGAAAAATATTGAATCTTTAATTCATAATTCTACTTCATTACATTTCGTAGAAGAAGCTCCATAATTCATAATTCTTAATTCATAATTCTACTTTTCCCCTACATTCCATTTCGGAGAACAATGCATTGCATTTCGTAGAAGAAGCTTCATAATTCTTATTTATCAATTCTTTTTCTTCTTTTTAAAGGGATTCCAATCATTGAGCACTTCTTTCAGTGAATCTATGTCCTCCTTAGTTCCACCTTTCAATAAATCACCGACCTTGTCCCCAATCTTTGATTCCAAGCTATCCTTAACGGTTCCGATAACACTTGAATCTACTTTTTCTCCTATTTTATCTTTTAGCTTGTCAGTGATAATGTCAGCTTCTTTTTTAACCTTATCTTCAACTTTAGTCTTTATAGTATCGAGTTCTTTTTTGACGACTTTTGACACGCTGTCTTTAATCTCTTTTGTTTTCTTTTCCAATTCTTGACTAACGGTATCTTTTAAAACAGAAATTTCTTCTTTGACTTTATCTTTCACAACTTCTTGAAGTGTTTTACCGCCTGAACCAACAGGAATGATTTTAATCTTTGGACTTTTAATCGTGTTTGTGATATAGATGTCGAGGAATATATTTTCTCCAAGATTAATATTGACACCTCTTGATTTTGCTGCTTCTTCTAGCGAACTCATACCACTTTCTAATACACTTCCTAAATTTGCTTTTTTGAGTTTATCGCGCGGTATTTTTGCATTGATTGTATAATTGATATTTTGTGTAATTGAATGGTTGCCACTCACATTAAAAGTCATATCTTCAAAAGTGTACTCATGCGGTTTTATATTTACGATGCCATTATTAATTTCAAACCAGTTTCTAGAATCTTTGATATCCCAATTATTTAAAGCATCTATTTTTAGAACATCTGACAATTTTTTTAAGGGCTCAAAACCGCTGACTTTTCCTTTAACAGTTTCAAAATATCCGGACGCATTTATTCTTGACAAGTCAAATGACATGTCTTTATTTAAAGGTCCTGAAATGACCAACGTTGAATTAAAAATACCTTCTATATATTCTGCTATGGGTGCTAAAAATTTGAACGACTTTGAATTTTGAAACATTTTTTGAAACTCTAAATCGTCCATATTGTATTTGAAATCTACAGTAGGTTCGGATGTTTGCTGTGTATCATATTTTCCTTCAAATTTAATCTTGCCATTGAATAGTTTCGTTTGTCCGTTTTCTAATTGCGCAATGCCATTATCTATTTTTATTTTACCCGTTAAATCATTAAAAATATAGTTATCATAGATTAACTTTTTAATTGTAGGGTATATCTCTAGATTATAATTAGCAGGAACTTGATAAACGGTTTCTGACTCAGCTTCACCGCTTTCTGTTAAATACTTATTTGAATCTATATTATCAATTTCAACAAACATTTTTCCTTTCAATGCGTCATCATCATTGATAAATTGATCGACATTGTTAAGTTGTGCTCTTAAATTCATTTTAGAACCATCCAAATAAAAAGCGCCATCTCCGTTTAGCTCATTATCTTGATTGTAGGATATCGTTGCGTTTAAATTTTTGATATTATAATCTTCATATTTTATATCATCGGCGCTGTAATTTATATCCATATTTGGAATGGATGTTTTGCTGTAATCTAATGTGTCAACTTCTTCTGTTATAAATGTTTTTTGAAGCTGGTCTATATTTAACTTATTGCTCTTAACATTTCCTGTAATATTAGTTTGATTATGATTTGTAATGTAACTCAAAGGATCGTTAATTTGAATTTTACCAGAGAAATCACTTTCACCAAGTTCTGCTCTAGATGTTGATACATCGATGGTTTGTGGTGAAAAAGCAGCAATAAGCTTATCAGATTTAAATGCTTTATCCTGACCATATATTAAGTCTAGATTCTTGCCTTCTAGTTGACCTTTAAATGAGATGTTGCTGTAATTTCGATTTTGTATATCGCTGAGTTTTGAAACGAGTTCTGCATCAAATTTTACATTTCCAGAATTTATATCAAAGTCGGGTAGGGGAAATGCATTAGAAAATTCCTTCAGATCCAATTCACCTTTTAATTTTCCATTGAGTTTGGAATTGTTTAAAATATTGGATGCCATTAGTTGTCCATCCACTCTTTTATTGTTGATTAAGAAGGTGAAATTTGAAAAGTTGACTGAAAGATCATTCCAGTTTGAGTCTTGAGCCTTAATTACAAGATCAGTATTTATATCCTCAATTGGTAACGCTAAGTTTGGATATTGAAGATAACCATCCGTAAGATTTAAATTGAGTTTGATGTTTGGCAATGTGCTGTTTTCGTAATTGTATTGTCCCACAACCGAGCCATTCAGATTACTAGTTCCTTTTGATGTCACATTGCTATAGTTACTTGTGTAAGCATTAGGAATAATAGAAAGTATCGAACTGACCTCATTATTTGGCGCATTTATTTTTAGGTCAAAATCAATGGCCTCAGCAAACAATTGTATTTTTCCAAGAAAGGATAAATCCAAATCATTTATCTTAAGATTATTTTGTTTGAATTTATAAGTGTCGTTATTTAAATCAATTGCTAAATCCACTTCGCCGGTTATCTTGGCATTTTTAAGATATCGGATACCTTCATATGTTAAATCAAGATCATCAGAAGTGGTTTCTGTTTGCAGATCAAAAACAACATCTTTAAAATTACCCTTTCCTGTATGTTCCAGATGGTTCAATGAAAAATTAAGATTGTTTGCCTTATTTACATAATTCAAAGTTGCATTATTAAGTGCATAATGTTCAATAGACCCAAATATTTGACTGTCACTTGAAGCGACATCTTGTTCTTTCGTAATATTGTAATTTGTTACTTCGTCTTCATTAACAATTAGGTTGAAAATTGGATTACTTAATTCAATTGAATACAGAGTAAGTCCTTGTCCTGATTTAAATACAGAATTAAAATCAGTCTTAATATCAGTTATTTGTGAAGACATGAGTGTTTTTCCTTTAAAATCTTGAATACCAATAATCTCAAAATCTTTTATACTGATGTTTATTTTAGGAAGTGATTTAAAAAATGAAATATCAATATCTGCGAAGTCTACTTCAGCTTCGATATTTTCATTTATAGTGTCCTTTATAGCTTTCATGAGCTCAGGCTTAAAAAAATAAGGCAATAGAATCAATGCCAATATAAAAGCAAAGAGGATGGATATAAATAGTTTGAAAAAACGCTTCATAATATTAAATTTTCAACGAGCAACTGTTTATCTGATCGTTAGACTTTATTTAACGCATAAAGTTGATAATTTGATTTATGATATTCACAATATTATGAGTTTATTGTAAAATATAAATAATTACCCCCATATCTGTTGTTATATTTTATAATGGCTAACCCTGAAAAGCATTAGTGATCAATTTTATTATTTTTATCTAACTAAAATATGAAGTTCTGAGTACTATCATTGATTTTTCAAATTATAGCTTAACAATAGCCAGTGAGAATAAAGACTACGTTATTCTTAAAGATTTAAATATAAAGCTTCAAAAAGGTTGTATAACTTCCATCATTGGTGTTTCTGGGTCTGGAAAATCAATGACTCTAAAATCTATTTTGGGGCTTTTTGAAAATGTATCAAATGCCAACCAATCTGGTTCAATAACATATCGGGATGAAGATAGCAAAATTGAACTTGTCAATGCTTCCATTGACAATATGAAGGTCATTCGAAAAAATAGGATTGGGCTTGTATTTCAACAATCTTCCCAAGTATTAAATCCTTCTCATAAAATTGGCGTTCAAGTAGGTGAACGTATAAAAGAATCAAATTCAAAAAATAGTCTGAAGCAAAAAGTGTTAGATTGCTTGATTGAAGTTGAACTTGATCATCCAGAAATAATTTATAATAAATATCCTCATGAATTATCAGGAGGCCAACTTCAACGTGTATTAATAGCAATTGGTATTATTGCAAAGCCTGAATTGCTCTTAATTGATGAACCTACATCAGCTTTAGATGCAGAGTTGAAAATTAAAATTATGGATTTGATCAAAAGGCTTTGCTCAAAATATAATGTATCGGTTCTATTAGTTTCTCATAATATGCATTTGATTTCAGATTACAGCCATTATATTATTGTGATAGATGATGGTGTAATACAAGAATATGGATCAACACAACAATTGCTTTCCAATCCGCAATCTGATGTTACAAAATTATTATTGAGAAAAAATACATTTAAGGAAGCAAAGCAACAAGAAGTTGGAACTTCTGTCATAATTGAAACGAAAAACTTATCCCATTCTTTTAAGATTCAAAATGGCATCATTTCGAAAAAATCCATGCCTGTATTAAAAGATTTGAACGTTCAACTTTTTGAAGGGGAGTTTTTAGGCGTAGTCGGAAAGTCTGGTTCAGGTAAATCTACGTTAGGAAAAATAATGGCTGGACTTTTACAACCTACTTATGGCGATGTTTTATTTAAAGGTCATTCCATTTTTGAAATGAGCAATAACGAATTCGATATTTACAATAAGACCGTACAAATCATTTTCCAGGATCCGTTAAGCAGTTTGACCCCTCATAGAAATGGCAAAGAAGTTTTAGAAGAAGCGATAAATATTGCAAATGCCCAAGCACAATTTTCTGATTTGCAATCCTATTTGTCTCAATTTTCACTTCCAGAAGATATTCTAAGCAAGACACCTAAACAGATGTCAGGTGGACAAAGACAAAGATTGGCAATTGCTCGTGCACTCATCTTCAATCCCCAAGTACTGATTTGTGATGAAATCCTCTCAAGTTTAGATACTCCAGTTCAGGCGAATATTATGAGTTTAATATTTGAGATGAAAAGATTAAATGAGCTATCCGTTATTTTTATATCCCATGACATCGCACTTATTGAGCAATTCAGCAATAGAATCATTGAGATTGAAAATCTACACTAAAGGATTTTTATCAATAATTAATTGAAATCGACCTTTTGCATACCGATTTTGTCATTTCGTTAATCGCATTCAAATTTTTATCATTTAAATATTATCTTTCGAATGTAATCTCTCAGAATGAAATTAACAGCAATTATTATTGACGACGAACCCCAATGCAGGGAAGTTTTATCCAAAGAATTGGAAGCATTCAATGATAAAATAGAGCTGATAAAAGTATGTTCAGGAGGCAAAGAAGGGATATTAGCTATAAATGCACTTAAACCAGACGTCGTTTTCTTAGATATCGAAATGCCACACCTCGATGGTTTTGATGTTCTGAATATGGTTAAGGAAGAATCTTTCGCTGTGATTTTTACGACTTCTCATGATGAATATGCCATCAAAGCCATTCGCTCGAGTGCTTTCGATTATCTTTTAAAACCCATTCAATCTGAAGAACTCAGCTCTTCCATTTCCAATCTTCTAAATCAAAAAGAATTCAAGAACAAAAAGAAAATTGACTTTCTCAAAGAACAAATTCAAAACCTAAATGAAGGGGGTATTAATAAAATCGCATTATCTACTTTAAAAGGCGTCACTTTTGTCAGTATTGACACTATTCTGTATTGTGAATCAGACAATGCTTACACTAATATTTTTACAAATGATGGAAAAAAGTATGTCATCTCTAAAAATTTAAGCTATTATGAAAGCATTCTGCCTACCAATATTTTTTTTAGATGCCATAAGAGTTATATTGTGAACACAGATCATATTGAAAACCTGGTAAAATCTGATGGCGGTTATGTCATTATGAAAGACGGTAAATCAATTGGCATTGCCAGATCTAGAAAGAAAGAATTTTATCATTTCCTACATGTGAATGCCTAATTTTAATTTATTTAAATACACATTAATATGTTTAAGCTTGTCTTTTTATATAAAGATCACGGCTCAGGACCATATTAATTTGACTTTTAAGAGTGAATTAGGCATAGTCTCGTATTTAACAAAAAACAATAATGTAAACAGAACATCAGATGTTGGCTTTAGGTTAAATTTCCAAGATAATACTCCCGAAGATTTATATTTAGTAGGTAATGAAAAATTATACTCATTATTTTCAGAGAGTGAGGGTGTTTTAATTGAAAACATAAGTCAGAATGTTGCCATTTTTGAAAATAATAATTCTTCTATTTTCAAAATATCAAATATCACATCACCAAGTATTGATCTTAAGATGGTTTTTGTTTCTGGTAATTGGCAACAACCTATTACATTTATAAATCAAGATCAATTTGATCGATATAAATACAATCAAAATCGGAAGCAATACAGGCAGCCATTTTTTAGAGATATGACGCGATCGTTTTTTCTAATTATGACGCTTTTTGGTTTGTTGTCATTTGTGATGTTTCGGATTTCAAAAATCAAAGTATACCTTTTTTATAGCCTTCATGCCTTAATGATAAGCATCTATTATCTCAATAAAGTTGATTACATTTCTGTAGTGATTAATAGATTGCTTGGTTCTGATGCAGCACACCTTTTAAATAACAGTATTCAACCAATCATGTACTATTTTCTAACCTTATTTGTTTATGAATTTTTAGATTCGAAAAATGAGGATAGAAAATTTGCTAAGCTTCTTTTATATTTTGCACGTTATTGTTTATATGCTTGCGTCGCCATATTTGTCACCTTTTTCTTTAGCCAAGCACTCAGTGAAAACATTTATAACTTATATAGGTTATCAATCATCATTTATAGTTTTTGTATTGGTGGTTATTTAATTATAAAAAGGTCTACTATTTCAACAACTATAATAGGATACTCCAATATTGTATTAATACTTTTCGGGACTATGGCCATGATCACAAGTATCAAAGGTCAAATTATTTACGGCATTGCGCCATTGGATTGGTTCACATTAGGCATGTTGATTTTTATTATTGGCATAACAACAGCACTCGGCTTTAAAGCAAATAAAGGTGAGATTGAACGGATACGAGCTAGGGAAACTGTCATCAAGTTAGAACGTGAAAATAACCAAAGACTGGAAAGTGATTTACAAATGACGAAGTTGAGAGAAAAGAACAGTCAGATTGAAAAAGATATTTCTGAATTGGAATTATTGGTATTAAGAAATCAATTGAATCCTCACTTTTTATATAACAGCATGAACACCTTGAAACTGTATATATTAAATAATGAAAATATCGATGCCGCAAAATTTATTGATCGGTTTTCAGGCTTATTTCGAAAGGTGCTTAACAACTCAAGGCAACGATTAATTAAATTAGAAGATGAAATCGAAGCCATGAAGCAGTACTTAGATTTGGAACGAATCAGATTCCGAGATAAGTTTGATTACAGTATCGAAATTGACGACTCGTTAGATACTACATTTATTAGAATTCCACCAATGATCTTCCAACCATTTTTGGAAAATGCCATAAATCATGGCCTGCATCACAGTGCTGTTCAAGGAAAAATTTTATTGAAAATAGAACCTAGAGGAGAAGATTATTATAAAGTTATTATAGAAGATAATGGGGTAGGACGCGCATACGCTCAAAAACTAAAATCAAAAAAATTAAGAAGTTATAAATCACTTGGTACACAAATCATAAACGACAGATTAACGGCCATAAATAAGCTCTATGGATATGAGTCATTTTTTGAATACACCGACTTATATGATGATTTTGGTCAGCCTGCCGGGACCAGAGTAGAAATGATTTTACCTTCCGAATTATAATAAGGATTACCTTTCTTTATTAACCGAATATTTAAATATGTCCGGTCTTTGATAATGACCACTTACAGACAAGTTCATTCTTTCTTTTAAGTTTGATTGAAGATCTAAATTTTTATAAATGACAGTGCGTTCATTATATATAGGAGCAACTATCGGTTGACCGTTAGCGTCGTAAATTGCAGAACCACCTTTCAGAATTAAATTTGATTCATCTAACTGAATGCTTTCTGAAATAGTTAGTCCCGTTGGTAATTCGTCCTTGTGCATTATTTGACCAACTGCAACGACATGACATCTTCCTTCAATGGCATAATGACGACTGGCCAGATGATGCATCTCTTTAGCAAATGGCCAAACACCTATATGCAGATCTTCTGACGCATCATGCATCGTTTGCCTTGCCATTGGCATCCAATGTTCCCAGCAAATCAATCCACCTAATTTTCCAAATGGGGTATCAACACTTTTTAGTCCTTTGCCATCTCCTAATCCATGCACCAACTTTTCTGTATAGGTAGGCATGAGTTTGCGATGATGATTTACAATTTCTCCTGAGTCATTGATGGTTAACAAACTGTTGTAAAGCGTATTATTGCCTTTACCAGATGTAACTTTTTCATTGATGCCAATAACTGCATGCATTTTATTTTCACGCAACAGAGACTGCAATTTTTGTAAGTCGTTGCTTAATATATCAACTGAGTTGACATACATGTCAGACCAAACTTGCTTTATAGGATCATGATCCCAAAGGTTAACATCTTTACATATGTCTAACCAAACAGGATATCCCGATAACCAGTTTTCTCCAAATACAATAAGATCTGTATTTTCTTTTGCAGCATCTGAAATGAAATCACACGTTTTCTCAATAGAGGCATTGAGATTGTTATAAATTGGTCCGTCTTGAACTACTGCAATTTTCATTAGCAATTATATTATTCTAAACGCGACTGATCATAATGGCAGAGGCCCCACCGCCACCATTGCATATGGCAGCAATACCAAGTTTTCCATCTTTTGAGTTGAGCACATTAACTAAGGTCGTCACGATCCTTGCACCTGAAGCACCGAGTGGATGACCAAGTGATACAGAACCTCCAAGAACATTAACTTTGTCAGAATCAGTTCCAATTATTTGATTATATGCTAAAGGGACTACACTGAAAGCTTCATTAACTTCAAAGTAATCTATGTCATCCACTGTTTTTCCTGTAGCCTTAAGTAATCTTTGTGTAGCTTTCGTAGGCGCAGTTGTAAACCATTCAGGCTCGTGAGCGGCATCCGTAAATCCAACTATTTCTGCTAATGGTGTTAATCCATGTTTTTTCACCGCATCTTCGCTGACTAAAACTAAAGCTGAGGCGCCGTCATTGATTGTAGAAGCATTGGCTGCAGTAACAGTTCCTTCTTTAGAAAAAGCTGGACGTAAAGCAGGGATTTTGTCAAATTTTACTTTTTTAAATTCTTCATCTTCACTAATGACCAATGGTTCACCCTTGCGTTGAGGAACTTCAACTGGTACTATTTCATTTTTAAAAATGCCTGATGATGTAGATTCCGCAGATCTTTTATAGGAAGCAATTGCAAAAGCATCTTGATCTTCTCGTGAGATATTATATTTTTCAGCTGTCTTATCTGCACACAGTCCCATGATGCATTCATTATATACATCTGTCAATCCATCTTTTTGGAGACCATCAATCAATGTGCTGTTACCATATTTATAACCAAATCTCGCTTTTGGAATATAGAAAGGAACTTGTGACATATTTTCCATGCCACCAGCGACAACAATATCTTTATGGCCCAACATTATACTTTGAGCTCCCAGCATTATGGCTTTAGCTCCTGATGAGCAAACTTTATTTATTGTTGTGCAAGGAACAGTATTAGGAATTCCTGAAAAAATAGAAGCTTGTCTTGCCGGAGCTTGACCTAAATTAGCTGATATAACATTGCCCATAAATACTTCTTCCACTTTATCAGCCGACACATTTGATTTTTCAAGCGCCCCTTTAATAGCAATGGCGCCAAGCTGAGTAGCTGAAACACCAGATAATCCACCTCCAAAACTGCCTATTGGCGTTCTAACAGCAGCAGCAATAAATACTTTTTTCATTTTTCTAGTTTATTGTGCAAACATAATCAATTTAAAA
>JABDKX010000150.1 GCA_013001975.1 Saprospiraceae bacterium
TGACAAAGGCAAGGTTGCTGACAAGACAGCCAGTGATCATTTTCCTGTTTGGGTTGATTTTGAGGTTTGTGAGTAAAAAATATATTTCAAGCCCTTCCTTAATTTTTACATCAACATATTTTATAAAGCGCTTTTGATGACCTTTTGGTATTAACTCTATTTATACCTAAAGGAAAACATGTCACGTAAAAATATATTACTTCATTTGATAGGATTAATCACTATCGGACTTATATCATGTAGCGCCATGAAACAAAAACCAAATAACCCCTCAGAAGAATTCATTCAAGCACTATTAAATGGTGAAGATTTTATTGCCGATGGACTCACATTTAATCAACCCATTGATTTTGATGCGATTTTTGAAGATCGAAAACATAAGTCAATTTACATTAATAGTGACTTGAGATTTTCGAATTGCACTTTTAATGAAGACATTATTTGGGATAAACAAGGCGGGAGAAAACTGAACTTTTTGAAAGACGTCATATTCGAAGAATGTGAATTTAAAAAGGCTTTTACGCTAAACGATGCCGTTTTTAAGAGTCAAGTTTCGATTGGCAATTGTTTGTTTAGAAATTCATTGGAAATGCAAAGAATTTCCAGCATCCTCAAATGTCGTATTGATGAAAATGACATAGGACAGGATCTGATATTGCAGTATGCTTCTTTTCATGAAGACCTGTCTCTTTTTACCAACACCATAGGAAATAATGCACTGCTGCAATCCATTTCTGTAAAAGGAAAGTCATTATTCGGAAATCTTAGTTTAAATGGCAGTCTCGATATGTCAAGCAGTCATTTTCATGAAGGATTAACCATGAATTACCTTAGTGCTTCAAAAAAAGTTTTGCTTGGAAGCAGTAAATTTTATGGCTCATGCGCGATTCTCTATTTAAAGAAATGCCAATCTTTTGATATGTCAAATGCCCTTGTTTTAGGGAAGTTTCAATTTAATGCAGAAGACGAAAACCTTCAGCCTACAATGACGAATGTGACCATTCTTAAAAATAATATCTAAAATCTTGATGACCTTTTTTAATTCGGTCTATTAAAGAGTATTACCCACAAAAATTTAAAAAATATTAATCATGAAAACTATCGATAAAATCTTATTCTTTTTCTTCATCACACTTTTAATTTCATCTTGTAGTAAAGATGATGATATAATGATTCCAGATGAGGAAGATCCAACGCCAACAGAACTAGAATTTGGATTAGGAGCTCTAGATGATGAAACAAGTGAAAATGTACCTTCAAACATTTACTTTGGAAACAGCAACTTACCTAGTCAGCATGATATTTCACAATATCTTCCACCGATCGGCAATCAAGGAAACTATGGAACTTGTGTCGCTTGGGCATTAGGTTATAACCTAAAAACGATGATTGAAGCTCAAGACAAAAATTATTCTTCACAGGATTTAACTGATGAAAGAAATCAGTTCAGTCCAAAAGATTTATTCCTTTCAATCCCAGCTGATAAAAAAGGAACTGAATGCAGCGGTACTTATTTATATTCTGCCTTTGATATTATGCAAAACAGAGGTATTGCAACTATGAATACTGCGCCTTACACGAACCTTGGTGATTGTTCTCAGTCTACACAAAGTTCTTGGGATTCTCAAGCGAGCAATTTCAAAATTGATAACTACCGTTCTATCAACATTGATGTACAATCAATCAAAGAACAAATAGCCAATGACAGACCTGTAGGTTTCGGTGCGAGGTTAGCAGATAATTTTATCACTTGGGATTCGGATCAGGTACTCAGTGGACACACTACTTTTGACAGAGTTGGGCAACACGCAGGACATGCCATGACAGTCATAGGATATGATGACAACAAAGGCGTCAACGGAGCTTTTAGAGTTGTCAATTCATGGGGAGAATTCTGGGGAAGCCAAGGCTTTATTTGGATAGATTATAACTTCTTCGTCTCTGATGATTTTGCTAATGTTGCGTATGTTGCCAGCAATAAGAAAAGTGATGTTAATCCTGACGATCCAACGGATCCTAATTCAAATGGCAATATTGATTTGGTTCCTTGGGGATTATCAGATTATTCAGACTACTACTATTCAACATCAAGAACATTAAGTTATAATGTTTATAATATCGGATCTGAAGCAGCTAAAGCGACATCTGATTGGGCTGTCACATATTTATATTATAATGCCTTTGATGCGAATGATTACGGTTTCATATTATACGATTATTATTCTGATGACTTCGGAAGCTACGGACAAAATAATGCGATGAACAATGGACCGGCTTCAAGTGGAAATTGGTGGAATCATGTTGATGTACCAGGTGGATCTAGTATTTCACAAGCCGTCACAGGATCACAAGAAAATTTTGAATGGTCATACGAGATGCCTAACATCACAGGATACTATTACTTGGTTATGATTTCAGATGTTTATGATGTACTCAATGATGCTGACAAAAACAATAACTATTTCTACATGACAGATGAATCTGGTTATCCAGTATATTTCGAAAATGGCATTACTGATTTCCAAAGCCTAGATGAAAGTATAAACAAATCAAAAGCAGATATTGGAAATGAAGCATACCATGCATCACCATCTGATATGAATCCTAAATTAAAGAATGCTTATACTAAAAACGAAATTGGGCAGATGTTGAAAGCAAGAAAAAAAGATAGTTCTTTTTATGAAAGTTTAGAGAAGTTTAAAAAGCAGGTTAAAAAATAAAACCATAGAAATATTATAAATGAAAAAGGGTGAGCTCGAAACAGTTCACCCTTTTCTTGTTGATGAAATTGTCATTTTTAATTGTTGTGGTTATTTGGTTTTCAAAGAATTCAATCCAGAAAACAATAATGAAAATGATGGTTGGGATGGTACGAGAAATGGGGAGTAATTAGAAATTGGGGTGAATCCTTACTTGGTTGTTTATCGGGTGAATGAATCCAAAAAAATATAAAGTAGACACCTTACTTTGTTGAAGTAAGTAATTTATAATCCTACAGAAAGAAAGTGATTCAACCAATTTTGTCAAACACACTGCGATTAAAACTAAACCAGATTTATTTAGTATAAAACAATAATCAGTGCCAATTATAGTAAGACAATGTTGAAAATGATTTGGTAAAATTAAATTACCATACATTATAATAAATTATTACCTTAATGAACATTAACCCGTAATTGATAACTATGAAAGTTTTAATATCCATTTTTAGTCTTCTTACTTTTTTAAATGCAAGCGTGTATTGTCAAACAGCTGAAATACGAGACAAAGAAAAATTAATAGATTCAATAAACCTGGCAGAAGAAAAATTAAAATATGATAAGAAAGTTGCAAAAATAAAATTAGAAAAACTAAAACGAGAACATAAACAACAAGAAAAAGATGATGCTAAAAAGCTAAAAGAAGATAAGGAAAAGAAAAAAAATAATACCAAACCTAAAGTAGAAGAAAAAAAAGAAAAGGAAAATAATAAGAATAAAGAGGACCCAATTGTAAGTTTTCTTGAAAAGAAAGTTGATATATTAAATCGAGAGATTCTTAGAAATGAGACTATAATAAATAATACTACTATCGACATTAATAGATTTGGAACAGTAGTCATCAAAAACAGAAAAACACGTATCCAATTTAACTTGAATAATGTTGACGACTTTAAAACTAAAGATTTAACTAAACTTAAATCAGAAGATATAGAAGAAATATATTATATTTTCAAAATCAAGTGCAAAACAGATAGCTTAAAATGTATCATAGAAAATGAAAAATCACGAAAAGATATAAAGCACGAATTAAAGTTTAATTCTAAAGAAGGATTGAAAAAATTTCACACATTATTAAATGAAATTGAAGCAAAACTTAATCAGGAACAACAGCAAAAGTAAATGTAAATGGAAAATCAAGCTCATCATTTTTAGATTCTGAATTGTGTGTAAAAATTAATTTGTATTTCTGAGCTAATGTAAAACCTACACTAATCGATGATGTCCAAATGGAGTGTTCACCTTCATTAAAATTAAGGTTTGAAGCAAATGCATTATTTCCTAAAGCCCAGGCACCTTTTGCCCTTATGTAACCATTAAATTCATTTTTCAAGCTCGAGAAATATAAGTATCCTTCCATTGCTAATCCTCCGTGAAATGAGAATTCGTCGACATTGCTACCTAAAGCTGGAATATCTGAATTAAAACTAGGTTGCATATGAATAAATATATTATGATACGACATTTTACTGGTCCAATTCATAACTGGCATCGCATAGTTTATAGCTACATTTCCTCCCCCACCGAGTAATCTTTGAATCGCATTTTCTTGAGTGATTGTTTCGTCTGATTTATTATCTGTACTATTGGTTTGTCCTAACAAGCCTCCCAAACTAATTCTTCCAATCCAAAGATAATCAGCAAAAAATTCATTATATAAAGATGCACTACTGTTATCAGTATTATATGTGAACAATGAGTTTTTCAATGACTTTGAAGAAGTTTCTTTTGAATAAGAGTCATATACAACTTTTGCTTGAGTCGGTCCATTTACAAACCATTTAGGTTTTTGCTCGACGTCTGTTCTTTTATAAAATCCCACCAGATCTTTTAACTTTGTAAAATTGACCTTTTCACTATTAATATCCTTATCCTTTTCTACATTCAAGTTGAAAATTTCTTCAGTCAGTTTGGCAACTTTTTTGTAATCTCCTAGTTTCAAGTTTTTTAAAACATCCTTTAGAGAATCAATTTGTATTTCGTATATATTATTGATTCCTATTATTGTAATTTCTTCCTGCTTATTCAAAAAAGAATCGTATTTTTCTATAAATGTTCCATCATTCAATTGCTCAATTATTTTAGATTGCAATGCTGGATCTCCTTTACTTAATTTTGAACTGCTTACTTCTTTTGTCAACCAGGCTTTATCGAACTTTGAGAGTTTGTTTTTTGAGTTAACTTGACTATAAATGGAAGTTACATTTATGATTAATATCATAAATAAAATCGAGATTACGAATTTTTTAATTTTCACAACAAAGGGGTTAAATTTTAAAATATAAATATTTTGGCCATCTAGGTAAAAATTGTGGCCAAAGGATATGTCTTATTACTATACCTAATGCATAAAAAACAATTTTTATTTAGTTAAATTTTCAATGAGTTCTTTTAATTCTTCTTTACTTAATGTTTTTGACTTTTTCAAGATACTATTAATTTTTCTTGATTTTGCAAATTCCGATTGATCAAATAAATTTTTGAAGTAGAAAAAGAAAAATATAATTATAATGATTGCAATTAAACCATAAAACAAATTTCTGCTTGCATTACTTTGTTGGTCTTCCCACCTTAATGCAACAGCTGTTAATGCTTCACTTGCCTTTACAATAGCTTCTGTAGGACCTGAAAGCGCATCATTCAGATTAATGTTTTGATTTATTTGTTCACCTAACGGACTTAGGTCAATATTGGCAATTGCACGATTTAACATATCACCAAGATTCTTTCCATTTTCTGATTCCGCAGAAAAGATATACCCAAAAAGACTTGCAAGTGCTTCCTTATTTTCTTGCGAACTTAAATTTTCAAATAACCCATCCAAAGTCACATTATCAAGTGTAGAATTTAATATATCTCCAATATTATCGCTCTCCCGTTCTAATGATGAAACTAAGCCAATAACCAAATTGTCTCCAACAACAGCAACATCTATTTTATCTACATCGAGCTTTTCTAGTTCTTCATTAAATGTGTCAAATAAAGCCAATACTGCTTCTTTTATATTTTCTTTGGAGGATTCCTTACTTAAGCCATTCAGTAAACCTTCACCCGCTTTTTCAGTTATCTCTGAAATGCTATATTTTAATTCTGTGGTAATGTTTTCTGGATATTCTGGAATTGCGTTCAAAGTTTTTTTGAGACCACCACATCCATAGAAAATAAAAATTGAACATATTATATAAACGAAAGAATAATGATTGATTCTTTTTTTCATTTTCAATTTTGTTGGTTTAAAATATTTAGTTTACAATAAAGGGTTACTCTCTTTTCAGAATTATTTGAGTACCATTAAGATAATAAACTATTCTAAATATTTTGTGCTATTCTTATAAAGATTGGAAGGGCATTTCTTTCGGTACCCGTGTTTTTATATAATATATTCCTGCTGGTATATCTCTTAAGTTGTACGTCCTGTGATTAAAGCCAAACTAGATATACTTGGCATTAAACAATATGCAGTGCCTTTAATAGCAAGAAAATTCGGAAGCTCTGGAATTGTTATTTCGCTTTACTTTCCTTCAGGATCTATAATAAGAATCTTAAAACTTGTCACCACTACATTTGCCTCGGCGTAGTACCGGTTTCCTAAATTAGCATCCTGAGTTGGTTCTTGAATACTGAATATTGGCTCACCACTAAAGTTGTTGTTCATCCAACCATTTATTTTTTCAAACTGAAAATCTAAGTTCCCACATAAAAACAGTCCTATAAGTCGCCGTTCAGTTCCATCATCGTGATCTTAAGTAATTTCAGGACCGTATGCCATTCCTCTGCGCAAAATTCTAATTTGATTCCATTCAAATCCCTGATTATCAAGTACTTTAATATGTGATTTTAATTATTTTATATTTCCTTGAGTAAATTATTGTGTTTTAAGTGGAATGTCGTTATTTTTGGCATCGCTAAAAAGCTGAGGTCTGGTAGT
>JABDKX010000018.1 GCA_013001975.1 Saprospiraceae bacterium
TGAAACACTTCAGTGGATCGAAATCCTCCCAAAGGGGAGGTCCATAAGGAGGTAACTTATTTATCAGACTCACCAATCATCGACAAATCTTGCCGATAAAAGGAATAATAATAATTTCTCAAAGAAGGTGCATTAGCTTTACATGAAAATGCTCTCAAATACTTTTAGAACACTCATTATGAAAAAAATTACACTTCTATTTCTTGCCTTTGGCTTTGTGTCACTTATGGGATGTAGCAAAGACGACCCAGTCGCCTTAACCGAATCCAAAGTCTTTCAATTACGTTATACGGAAGATCCAAGTCTTTTAGGGAAAGTCATTATTTCAAAAAATTCTGACGGTTTTTCTACTGTATCTATTCAATTAGATGGCACCTCTACAGAAGTGCATCCGACATACATATATTACAATAGTTTGTCTGAAGGTGGTCCAATTGCAATAACCTTAGATCCTTGTGGTTGCCTTGAAAGTAACACAGTAGTAACGAAACTGGATAATGGACAGGATATCACATATGAGGAATTGATCAATTTCAATGGACATGTTAAAATCCATAGGTCTTTTGAACATATTGATACTATTTTACTTCAGGGCAATATAGGTTCCAATGCACGAAATGTTTATTAAGAAATAATCAATCACGGATTAAAAAACCCTCATTCGAGGGTTTTTTAATTAATAAACACTTCTAACTTTTAATACATCAAGATTTTTAATTTGGTTTATTAAGATTTTAAGAAAAGAATTTTTTTAATACTCGTGATTTTAAATGCTTAGGTCAATATGTCCACAACCTCAAGTCATATTAAAGTCCTGATTCCTGATGGAGAAAGCGCACTATTGAAGGATGTCGTAAACTGTCTGTCTGAGATCACCTACATTAAAATTTATATTATTTCAACCGACAGATATTCGGCGATGAGGTTTTCGAGATATGTTGATCGGTTTATAAACTTGCCATATACTAATGATGACATCAAATGGATGGGATCGATTAACGAAGTATTAACCAAATACGAAATTGATATTTTATTACCAATTGATCAAATTGCAATCTACAAAATCAGAAAACATATCAATTTGGTAAATCCAAGTTGTAGGGTATCTCTCATACCTTCATTGCCCGCTATCGATATTGCTCTTAATAAATCTATGCTTGCTCAGTTTTTAAGAAAGAAAGAAATTCCTCATCCAAGAACTACTAGTAGAGAATTGAATAAAGAAAAAAGAGATGTCTACCTAGATTTTCCTGTTATCGCCAAACCAATAATGGATTCTGATGGTGGAAAAGGAATTAAAGTATTAGAAAATCAGGTGTCTCTGGATCAAAATTTGATTAATGGGAAACTTAATTCAAAGGAGTTTTTATTTCAGGAGTATATTGAAGGTTACGATATTGATTGTAGTATCCTTTGTAAAAGGGGTAAGATTTTATCATACACTATACAAAAAGGAAATAATCCTGGTAGAGATACGTTTGCTCCTCATTTAGGAGTTGAATTTGTTCATGAATCGAGAGTCCTTAATGTTGTGGAAAGACTGGCCTTAGAATTGGAATGGACCGGGGTTGCTCACATTGACATGCGGTATGATTCAAAAGATGATTTATTTAAGGTCATTGAAATAAATCCACGTTTTTGGGGATCAGTTTTAGCATCACTGAAAGCTGGAGTAAATTTCCCTCACTTATTGATTCTGAATTCTTCAAAAAAAGAATCAACATTTAAGAAATATAAAACCAACGAGTATCAAACATTACTGGGAATATTAAAGATGATAAGAGCAGGAAAATACAGATATATAAAACCAAAATTTATATGGAATAATTCACCTTTTAAATATATTGTAAAAGATCCATTAGCAAATTTTTATAGAGTAATTCTCTGGTGCAAAAAATTGTTTGTAAAATAAGATAACTTCGGGAGTGATCTACTTGATTTTTTAATGCATTTTTGACCGTATTCTTTTGGTGCCTTAATTGTAAAGTACTATAAGGTGCGACCCAGTTGAGAAGTAACCCTTTACCAACTTCGTTGACCCAGCAGAGAAGAGTGCCCAAACTTTTCCTATTTACTTCTTGTTCACGATTTGAATTTGTCATTTGGAACCTGCCTGCCGGTAAGCAGGTTTGGAATTTCCTTTTACGGGATTGTTTTCCTCCCCAC
>JABDKX010000152.1 GCA_013001975.1 Saprospiraceae bacterium
AAATTGTCCGCAGTGTTGATTTTGTCAACCATCTCTCTGGCTTTCTTATCAGTTTCTGCATTCGCTGCTGCTTCTGCTTTCATCTTTTCGATCTCCTCTTTTGACAATCCTGTAGATGCTTCGATTCTAATCGTCTGCTCCTTACCCGTTCCTTTGTCTTGTGCTTTGATATTCAACATACCATTGGCATCCATGTCGAAAGAAACCTCAATTTGAGGTACACCTCTTGGTGCTGGTGGAATACCATCTAATATAAAACGACCTACTGTTCTGTTATCCTTCGCCATTGGTCTTTCTCCTTGAAGAATATGAATCTCTACACTCGGCTGATTATCGGCTGCCGTAGAATATACTTTTGATTTCTTCGTAGGAATCGTTGAGTTTGCTTCGATGACAACATCATACACACCACCCATTGTTTCAATTCCCATTGATAATGGTGTAACATCAAGTAATAAGACATCTTGTACATCTCCACTTAATACACCTCCTTGAATTGAAGCTCCTACTGCAACAACCTCATCAGGATTCACACCTTTGTTTGGTTTTTTGCCGAAGAATTTTTCAACCGCTTCCTGGATTTTTGGTATTCTTGTTGAACCACCTACTAAGATCACTTCGTCGATGTCTGATTTTGATAAACCAGCATCTTTTAAAGCTTCTACACATGGCTTTAATGTTCTTTCCACCAAGTCTTCTGATAACTGCTCAAATTTAGATCTGCTTAATTTGGTTACCAAGTGTTTTGGTACACCGTCAACAGCTGTGACATATGGTAAGTTGATGTCTGCTTCTGAAGAAGATGATAATTCGATCTTCGCTTTTTCAGCTGCATCTTTCAATCTTTGTAAAGCCATTGGATCTTTTCTCAAATCCATGTTTTCTTGAGCGATAAATTGCTCAGCCAACCAATCGATAATCAATTGATCGAAGTCATCACCACCTAGGTGCGTGTCTCCATTTGTGGACTTTACTTCAAATACACCGTCGCCCATTTCAAGAATAGAAACATCAAATGTTCCACCACCTAAATCGTAAACAGCGATCGTAATGTCTTTGTCTTTTTTATCCATTCCAAAAGCCAATGCCGCAGCTGTAGGCTCATTTATAATTCTAGCTACTTTCAATCCCGCAATTTCACCCGCTTCTTTCGTTGCTTGTCTTTGCGAATCATTAAAGTATGCCGGAACAGTAATAACCGCTTCCGTTACATCTTGACCTAAGAAATCTTCAGCTGTTTTTTTCATTTTCTGAAGTACCATTGCTGAAATCTCTTGTGGCGTATATTTTCTATCATCGATTGCGACTCTGACAGTATTGTTATCACCTTTCACAACTTTATATGCGGACCTTTTGATTTCTTTTGAAACTTCATCAAAACGATGTCCCATGAATCTTTTGATAGATGAAACTGTTCTTGTCGGATTCGTGATCGCTTGTCTTTTTGCAGGATCACCTACTTTTCTTTCTCCATTATCCAAAAAGGCGACAACCGATGGTGTTGTTCTTCTTCCCTCTTCGTTTGGAATAACTACTGGCTCATTACCCTCCATTACGGCAACTACTGAGTTCGTAGTTCCTAAATCTATACCTATAATTTTACCCATTTCTATTTAGTTCTTTTTGTTAATTTAAAAGGATACACCTCTCTATGATCAATAGATGTGCCATGCCGATTTTCTGCCAAAATGGACGATTTTGGTGCAATTTATAATGACATGCTTACATAAAAGCTTGATGTCATGTGTCAAAATGTCAGAAATTACTGTCTAGTTGGTAAAATTCAACTCGCTAGTATACTGACCATCCTTAATAGAATCGATCGTTTGGTTGGTCAAAGCCACTTTAGGAATAATCAGATCATAAGTAGATGAAAATACACCTCTGCCGCCTTCAACATTGCTGAAAAACGGAGGATCTTGTGTTGATGTGATGCCCACATTGGCTGAAGCAATCTGTAAGAATTCATTGATTTCTTCGCCGCCACTTTGGACTTTGATGGTGATATCTTCAAATCGACGTTCTACGCCTTGAGCAATTGGGATGGCCCCTCTTAAAAATGTATAGAAGTTTACGCCTTCAACATCTACGGAAACTCTGGTTTCATCCGATTTTAAATTGCGTACTGCGCGCCATTCAATTGTTTTCTTTTCGAAAAGACCATTGGTTTCTGGCCCACGCTCTCTGTAGTTAAAGTCAAAACTTAAGTTATGTATTCGGGCAAATTCACTGGTTTGCCATGTTAATCGTGTCAGGTCGATAGATGAAAACGGTAGTTTAATACCATTTGAAGCAACGGGAAACTTTAAATCAGATTCTCCCAGCATTGTCGTTGAAGCCTCAATCGCTTCAGTGCCATCGTTGCGATCTATTAATAAGGTATATGTATCGCCCGCTATCAAATCGATGTCGGTGCTTTTTATTTTATAAATGTAATTCGGACTGGTTGCAAAAGCGCCTTCTTCTCTTTGGTAGCCTTCAAGATTACCATCTACCATAGTCAATGGATATGCCATGCCTGAATCATTATTAATCAATGTCACAGACGCATTTAAATAATAAAGCGAATCTGGATTTTGAGCCAATACCAAAGCAGATTCTGTCTCATCAATAAATGCGCGCTCAACCCTGATATATTGTGCCGTATCGCTCATAGATATAAATCCATAAACTACAGGAATATCCTTGAAATCTTCAACGACGTTTAGCTCATTATCACATGAGATGAAAGCGGCTGCTAATATTAATCCAAAAATGTATTTCATGCCACAAAAGTAATTGATTTATTGATTCTAACTATTTAATTAAATTCAATTTTATATCTTGCTTCCTATAATTTAGAAAAATGTCAGCAGTAAGCAAAGATGCCAAAAGAGTTACGACCCATGTGATTCAAAAAATGAAGGATGAAGGAGAGAAGATATCGATGTTAACCGCCTATGATTACAGTATGGCGCGGATCATTGACAGCGCAGGGATTGATGTCATTTTAGTCGGTGATTCAGCCTCAAATGTGATGGCTGGTCATGAAACAACGCTCCCCATTACCCTCGATCAAATGATTTATCATGCGTCAAGTGTGGTCAGAGCCATTAATCGGTCTTTAATTGTGGTTGATTTGCCTTTTGGGACATACCAAGGAAACAGTAAAAAAGCATTGGCTTCTGCTATTCGCATTATGAAAGAATCGGGTGCACATGCAGTAAAACTTGAAGGTGGGCAAAGCGTAAAAGGATCAATTCAGCGGATCTTATCTGCTGGTGTTCCTGTGATGGGTCATTTGGGTTTGATCCCACAATCTATTTATAAATTTGGGACGTATACTGTAAGAGCCAAGAAGGATGCAGAAGCGGAACAATTAATAACAGATGCTAAGATGTTGGAAGAAATAGGATGCTTTGGTATTGTTTTGGAAAAAATACCCGCAGATTTAGCAGAGCAAGTGAGTAAAGAAATCAAAATCCCAACTATTGGTATTGGTGCTGGTGGTGGTTGTGATGGCCAAGTTTTGGTCTCTCATGATTTGTTTGGCATTACCAAAGATTTCAATCCGCGATTCCTCAGACGATATATGAACCTGTTTGACGATATGCAAGCCGCTGTCAAATCATATATTAAAGATGTCAAATCAAAAGATTTTCCAAATGACAAAGAGCAATATTAAAACAGCATTCTTTATCGTTATTTATTAGTATGAAGAAGAAACTGTTCCTTTTACTGCTTATCTTAATCGTAGCAGGTGCTGCTATTGGGTTTAAATTTTACCAGGATATTTTCTTGCCCAATGTAAATTTAGATGAAGAAAATACAGTGATTCATATTCCAACTTCATCCACAATTGATGCGGTTGTCGATACTTTAACCGAAAGAAATATCATCAAGGAAAAAGACTCCTTTTTATGGGTTGCTGATATCATGAAGTATAAATCGCCTAAGCCTGGAAGATATCGCATCAATAACAATTGGTCAAATAAAGAACTGATATCTCATTTGCGATCTGGCAGACAAGAAGCCATTAACTTGACATTTAATAATGTCAGGACGATTGATGATTTGGCAGCATTGTTCAGTGAAGAGCTGGAAGCATCTAAAGATGCTTTTTTAAATCATTTCACGAGTAAAGAAGTATTATTTGAATATGGTCAAACAAAAGAAAGTGTGCTCTCATTATTCATTCCCAATACTTACCAGATATATTGGAATGTGACACCTGCAAGTTTGATGTCAAAGCTGCACAAGGAATACAAGAAGTTTTGGAATAAAGAAAGGACGGAAAAGATCAAAGAAATAGGTTTGACTAAAGAGGAAGTTTATACCATGGCTTCCATTGTACAGAAGGAAAGTAATCTTAAAAAGGAGAAACCAATCATTGCTGGCATTTATCTGAATAGGATTAAAAAGGGTATGCTCCTACAAGCAGATCCTACGGTCATTTTTGGCGTAGGTGATTTTGAAATTCGCCGGGTGCTCAACAAACATTTGGCGTACGATTCTCCTTACAATACTTATAAATACACAGGCTTACCGCCAGGGCCCATTTGTATGCCAGACATCAGCAGTATTGACGCCGTTATCAACGCTGAAGATCATGACTATCTTTATTTTTGTGTCAGTCCAGGAACAGGATTTGAGCATGCTTTTGCAAAGACTTTGAAGCAGCATAACAGAAATGCGCAGCGGTACCGTAAATGGCTAAATTCACAAAAGATTTACGAATAAAAATAATTTTATTTTCGCTCGCCGTCTCCGTCGGTCATAACCTTTGGTGACGAACGAGAAGGCATTCATGTTTTTGTCTTGAAACGGTTCTTTCAGTTTAAACAATAATAGAGAATTCTAACTGTAGGAGAAATAAAAGAAGTAGAGCCTGTCAAATTTGAGTGGGTGGCGGGAGCGGCACAGAGCGCTGTCATAAATTTGACTTGTCTTTTGATTACTTTTTGACTAAGAAAAAGTAATAAATAAAATAAAAATACACCTTAAGTAGATAAGTCTTTACCTTGAAGAACTATTGTTTAATTGATTCCTTGACACGTTCCAATTTCATTTGCATCGAATTGTCCCTATAGGTTGAGGTCCCTACGAGAATCATGACATCACCTGCATTCTTAACTGACCATTCTTGTGGTTTTTGAGAAGAATCATTATCCACTAAAAGCAATTCAGAGCGATCAAAATGGTAATTATATTTACCAGAACCTAAGACAGTTGATCCTTTCCCGTATTCATAGGTAGCATCGGGTTTGAAATCAATCCATGATTTGTCGTATTCACCTGGTTTTGACATTTCACCATCGAAAACAAAATTATACTCCCAAACATCAGCTTCTATAATGGCGTAGCTGTTGGAGTCTTTTTTAAGCCTGTGATTTAGAATAGATAGTGCTTGGACACGCATAGCAGGAACATTGTTGACTTTACTCTTCTTTTTCATCTCCTCTAAACGCTCCCTTTTGATGGGATTTTCTTCTATTCCTTCTAGTTGTTCATTATTAGTAATCAATGGTTTAGGTCTTTCGGGTGTATCATTTTTACACGAAAGCACTGCAAAACATAGACAAAAAATGAAATAAGTGTATAACTTCAAAGTTTTAAATTTATAACTCTAATATATATTGTTTAATAGGTTTTTAAGTCATATTAAAGAAGATTTTTATTTAAAATCGACGGATGTTATCCTGATTGCTGTCAGTGGCGGTGTGGATTCTATGGTCTTATTGGATTTGTTTGATAAGTCGGAATACCAAATTAAAGCGGCTCATTTCGATCATTTGACCCGTAATGGGCAATCAACGAAGGATGCTGAATTTATTGAACAATATTGTAAAAAAAGAGGTATTCCATTGTACATCCAAACGATAGACAAGCGTCAGAAGTCAGGAAACTTTCAGGCAGAAGCCCGTTATCAACGTTATACTTTTTTCAAACAATTAGAGTGTGATAAAATTGCGACAGCACATCATAAGGATGATAACCTTGAAACTATTTTTCTGAACTTTATAAATGGCAGATCGACGCAAGGTATTCCAAGTGTCAATAATAAGATTATCAGGCCATTGATGATCTTTACAAAAGAGGATATTTTGCAATACGCTCAGCAAAATAATATTCCTTTTGTTGAAGATGCTTCAAATTTTGAAAGCCATTATGATCGCAACTTTCTTCGCAATGAAATCATTCCAAAAATAAGCAGCAAACATCCTGAGCTTTCTAACAAAGTCATTGGCTTATCAACCAGACAAAGTGAAAATGATAAATTACTTAATCAATTGGTTGAAATTACACTTCTACCCATTAAACGTGATGATAAAATTCTTATAAATAAGTCTCATTTAAGAAGTGAAAAAATTAATATATCCTCTGCATTGGCTGCGTATTTAAAACCAATGGGGTTTACTTCAGATCAAGCATTATCTATTATAAATGGTTTAGATAGTATTGGCATTCAGTTTTTGTCATCAACTCATCAACTGGTAGTCGATCGCGATCAGATTATTATAACAAAATCAAGTGGCGCTGAATTAGATACCTTTTCAATTGACTTGACTAACGTACCAATATGCGTTACTTGGAATAATTGCAACTTGGTTTTTGAAAAAACAAATGATTTGAGCATTTCAACATCAACTCAAGTCGCACAATTTGATGCTTCAAAACTAGGTACTTCGATTATTGTAAGATCATGGCAAGAAGGCGATCGATTTTATCCATTAAACATGGATGGTAAAAAGCAAAGTTTGAAAAAGCTTTTCGTCAATCATAAGGTAGACCTTTTATCAAAAAGGAACATCCCAATTTTCCTAAATGGTGAAGATATCATTTGGGTAGGTGGTCTGCGGCAAGACGACAGATATAAGGTTACAGAAAAGACTACCGAAGTATTAAAAATAGAGATAGTCTGAATTACTTCTTCTTTTTCTTGAAAACGCTGTTTTTATTTAGAACGGGTTTTGGTCGTGGTGCATTGTTTTCACCATAGCTGTGATTAAACAATTTTTCTTCGTACATCCACTTCCCATCTGCCAACTTATAGCCTTCATAAGTACCATCGGGCACATTTGTAGGGCCTTGACCTTCCAATTGACCCATACGTTGCGTCAGATGATCGTGTACGATCATTTCAAGGCTTGGATTGTAATTCAGGTTAACGCCTGCATCTGCTGAGTAGTCCAGTACAATACGATTCAGGTAAGTGCCCAAATCCTCTTTATCTTCAAATATTTCTTCTCCAAAAATTATCTCGTCGCCATTTATTGTTATGACATCAACCAACTTTTGCTTTTTGAATCTGGATACTTCGTTGTAACCAAAGACAAGGTATTTATTCTCTTCCAGCTTCATCATATTATAATATAATGCACCGTACCAATCTTCTGCAGTATTTGAGGCATAAGCCAATGCAGAATCTAAGTTGTTTTGACTGTTTAATTCTTTGAACGAGCCATCTGGATAAATGATAAAACCGAAGTATCTGCTTGCATTTTCACCCTTTACAAGCCAAGAGAAAATTTTAAAAGATGCGTCTTCAGATGTTAAAATTGAAATTGTTTTAAGGTCTTCAGGGTTTAATGCGAAACCATTTTCATCAGATATATAAGAATTGAAAGCGCGGTAAAATTGATCTCCTGCAAAATCTCGGTTTTTGCCTTCGATTAAATTGTGCATGGCATCACCGTAGAAGAACATGGCATCCATTGGATTATCTGTAAGACTTTGCGCATTTATACTAGAAAACAAAAGGACAGCAGACAGTTGTAATAATAACTTCATCTAAAGAATTTTATTAATAACGCTAAAAAGAAAATTCAAATTGTTAATTGATCTCGCAACAAGCGATCAATTTATCATAATCAGGACGATCAGAAGCATTTTTATGAATATAGCTATCCACAATTTTATTGTCAAAAAGAATAAATATGCCTGGCATTTGGAGGCTATCTCCTATTTGCTTTAAGCTGCCTTCGATCCCCTTTTTCTTAATTTGATAACCTCTTATCCATGTTTTCAATCCAAATAGTTGCCCAAAAGTTCCTTTTGACAAGCCAAATTCAGCATAAAGTGAACAACTGGGATTAGATATGTGAGACACGCCTTTCAGACCATATTCTTTGAAGTAATGATCAGCGATGTCGTTTTCAGCCATATGGACAAAGACCAACTTCGCATTATTAGCTTCAATTTTATCTTGCTTTTCAGCAATATCATGAAGGGCTTCTCTACAAAAGATACATCCAAAATGTCTTAAGAAAATCAAAACGACCGGTCTTTCTTGGCTTAATTCACCTAAAGATTCGTGCGAATTGGTAAAGACATTTTGGAGATCCATATTCAATTATTATACGAGTTTCATTTTCTTGAAAGAAGCAATTACAGCGTTTACTGCTTTTGCTGATACTTTCAACAGCTTTTTCTCGTCAGTGTTTAATTTTAACTTGATTATTTTCTTAATCCCTTCTTTACCTAATTGTACAGGTACACCTAAGAACATGTTTTTAACGCCATATTCTCCTTCCAACCAAACAGAACAAGGAAAAATTCTTCCATCATCTTTCACAATTGATTCAACCATTTGAGCTGCAGCTGCGCCTGGTGCATACCAAGCAGAAGTGCCCATCAATTTGACCAATTCTCCCCCACCTTTCTTCGTTCTCTCAACGATCTTATTCAATTTAGACTTTGTAATCATATCAGTCACTGGAATACCAGCTACAGTTGTAAATCTTGGAAGTGGAACCATTGTGTCACCATGTCCACCCATCAAAACTGCTTGAATATCTTTTGGTGATACTTCAAGTTCAGTTGCTAAGAAAGCTCTGTATCGCGCTGTATCCAAAATACCTGCCATTCCAATCACTCTTGAAGGCTTTGATTTTGAAGCTTTCAAACAAGCATAAGACATTACATCTAATGGATTTGAAACGATTATAAAAATTGGGTTTTTGGAATATTTAAGGATAGATTTTGTTACAGAAACAACAATCTTTGCATTTGTAGCGATCAAATCATCTCTGCTCATTCCAGGTTTACGTGGAATACCAGCTGTGATCACAACGATATCTGATCCTTTTGTGTCTTTATAGTCAGACGTACCAGTTAATTTGGTGCTATAATAATCAATTGGCGCTTGCTGCCAAGAATCAAGTGCCTTACCTTTTGCGAAGTCTCCTTTTATGTCAACAAGAACAACTTCATTTACAATGTCTTTATGGGCTAAAACATTGGCAACTGTAGCACCTACATTACCCGCACCTACAACGGTTACTTTACTCATAATAATTTTTGTTTAAAATGTTTTAATATTGCGCTGCAAATGTAAAAAATATTTGTACCTATATTGCTCTAAATGTATTGCAGAAGAACAATAAAAGCGTTTTTTCTGGCTAAATTTGCTTAAAAATTAAAATAATGAAATTCAAAATCACATTTGTATTGATATTAATCTTCGGATGTCTCCACAATATCGATGCTCAACGAAATAATTGTGCGACAATTCAAGATGAGGCATTTATTCAAAGACTGGAGGCAAATGTCAAAAATGTATATAATGGAACTCTGAAATCTAAGGTTGCCAGATTTATTCCTGTTCAAATTCATATTGTAGCAGATAACGATGGGTCTAATACCATCACGCAAGATGAAATCATCAGTAAGATGTGTATTTTAAATGACAGATATCTAGATACTGAAATGCATTTTTACTTGGCTGGTATAAATGAAATTTTCAACACAAGATTAAACCATCAACCAGGTATTGGTTCAAGTATTTCCGTTATTAGAAATGCTAAAAACGATGATGCCATGAATATTTTTCTTGTCAATGAAATATTAGACGAGAATATGAATCGAACAGGTGCTGGAGGGTATTATAGCGGTGGTTCTAGCAATGACTTTATTATTATGTTGCAAAGTACGCCAGGAAATGATGGTTATACAATGGAACATGAAATAGGCCATTTCTTTTCGCTTTCTCATACACACTACGGTTGGGAAGGTGATCTTTCTGGAAATCCTAATCATACGACACCTGAAGGTTATGATCCCGACTTTTACGGAGATACTGTGACCATTCAAATAGTGACTGGATCAACACAAGCACCAGATGTACTGGTTGAGTTGGTTGATGGATCTAACTGTACAACTGCAGGAGATCGTATATGTGATACACCTCCAGATTATGGTTTTGGTCAAGCTTGTAGTTGTTGTACAATGCAGTGGGATGTTTGGGATAGGAATGGAGATAAAATTGAACCTATGATGGATAATGTGATGTCTTATTCAGATGGTTGTAATCCTTACAGATTTTCTCCTGATCAAATCAGTACAATGCAGACAGATTTTGAATCCCCATTTCGCCGCTATTTAAGAACAAATGAAGTATTTGAGTATACACCGATCACATCGGAAGTTGACATTATCGCACCTCAAAACTTTGATGTTTATGATAATTTTGATGGCGTATTAATAGAATGGATGCCTGTTGAAAATGCAGAGTATTACAAGGTTTATATCTCTGGTGCTCAGAGTTTGGCTTATGAAACCAGCGATACTGAATTATATATCCAGGATTTAATGCCAAGTGCCCCTTACTTTGTAGATGTGCGTGCATTTAATAAATTTGGTACAGGATGCCAAACATCCACTAGAAGATTATTTGATACCGGCCCAGGGTCTACTGCAGTAAATGAAACAGAGCATATTAATGATGTGCATATTTATCCTAACCCTGTTGCACAATACCGCGATTTAAAGATTAATTTGAATGCTTCAAAGCAATTATCTGCTTCTTTAAAATTACATGATATCAATGGTAAATTAATTGAAAAAATAAATACTACTTTTGCGGTCGGAAAAAATGAAGCAATAATCCCTTCGACTGTATTAAATACAGGTATTTATATTTTAGAAATTGAAACTCAAGAAGGTATAATTACAGAAAAAATAATAGTAGAATAAAGCAAATTACAGCATCGTATGAATTTACACGAATATCAAGCAAAAGAAATAATAGCAAGTTATGGTGTGCCTATTCAAAAAGGCATAATGGCAGAGACACTTGAAGAAGCGGTTTCAGCCTATGAAAAAATATCAGCAGATTCTAATTCACCTGTTGCCATCGTTAAAGCTCAAATCCATGCAGGTGGTCGCGGCAAAGGCGGAGGCGTCAAATTGGTTAAGAATTTAGAGGAATTAAAAGAGCAGTCTGGAAACATTTTAGGCATGATGCTTAAAACACCTCAGACGCCAGGTGGCATGGAAGGACCGGGAAAACTGGTAAGAAAGATTCTTATCGCTGAAGATGCTTATGCTCCTGACTTTGATGCTTGTAAAGAATTTTACGTTTCTATTTTAATGGATAGAGAGAAGCAATCAAATGTGATTATCTATTCTACGGAAGGTGGAATGGATATCGAAAAGGTAGCGGAAGAAACACCTCACTTGGTTTTCAAAGAATATATTGATCCAGAATTAGGCATGCAAGGTTTTCAACTAAGAAAGATTGCCTTTAACTTGGGATTATCAGGTGCTGGTTTTAAATCTATGTGTAAATTTATTGATGCATTATACAAAGCTTACTTAGGTGCTGATGCTTCTTTAATTGAAATTAACCCAACGTTAAAAACGGCTGATGATAGGATTATCGCTGTGGATACCAAAATCAGTTTAGATGACAATGCATTGTATCGTCAAAAAGAATTGGCAGCCATGCGTGATGAAACAGAAGAAGACGAAACGGAAGTAGAAGCACGTAAAGTTGGACTTAACTATGTCAAACTTGACGGCAATGTAGGTTGTATGGTTAATGGTGCAGGATTGGCAATGGCAACAATGGACATCATTAAATTATCTGGCGGATCGCCTGCTAACTTCTTAGATGTTGGCGGAACTGCTGATGCACAAAGAGTGGAGCAAGCTTTTCAAATTATCCTTAGAGATCCAAATGTAAAAGCGATTCTTATCAACATATTTGGTGGCATCGTAAGATGTGACAGAGTAGCGCAAGGTGTTGTTGATGCTTATAAGAACATGGGCAATATTTCAGTACCAATTATCGTAAGATTACAAGGAACGAATGCTGATATTGCAAAAGAACTCATTGATAACAGTGGATTAGAAGTTAAATCTGCAGTGCTTTTAAAAGAAGCTGCTGATTTGGTGAAAGAGGTTGTTTCTGCATAAGCCAAACAATATAAAATAAAGAAAAGCCGATAAGAAATTATCGGCTTTTTTAATATCTTTATTTAACACATTTAAACAAATTTATTCATGGGTAATAAACTGCGGACTGCCTGCTAAAGTCCGATGAATAGGACATTTATTAGCTATTTCAAGCAATCTTTGCCTTTGTCCATCAGTTAGATCACCTTCCATTTCAATAACCTTCTCAAACTTATCAATACGGCGATCTGATTCAGGGCAAGCTTCACAATCTTCCTTATACGATCTTTTAAAGTCTAAGTGGACTCTGACTTCTTGAAGATCCCATTTTTTTCGACGTGCATACATTTGGAGTGTCATTGCCGTGCAGGCACCTAAGGATGCATTTAACAATTCATAAGGAGAAGGACCAAAGTCATTGCCACCTAAACTTTCTGATTCATCAGCAATAATAGCATGACGCCCAGCCATAATTTCTGTTGTATAACCTTCATTACCTAGCTTAACGATGACTTGTTTGTCAGTCTTCAAAACTTCAGTATCAGGAACATCAATATATCTTTTAACCCAAGATGAAATAACTTGGCCTGAATAGAATGCATCATTTTTATTTGTCAACATATGATCAGCTTCATCGAGGGTTACGAAACTTTTAGGGTGGAAGGCAGCATGGTATATTTTAGCTGCATTTTCAATTTCCACAATTTCATCCTGCGGAGAATGAAGAATCAATAAGGCCTTACGAAACTTTTTAATCTTTTGAAACATATTATGTTTTCTCAAGTCATCTAGGAAATGGCGCTTGATGGTAAAAGGTCGTCCGCCAATTGTCACTTCAGCCTTACCCTCTTTTTCGATGTCTTCAATTTTGCATCCCAGCAAATGCGTTACATGTTCTGGTTCTGAAGGGGCACCAATCGTGGCAACAGCTCTAACACTTTCTATTTCGTCTGCTGCAAATATCGAAGCAGCCCCACCTAAACTTTGACCGACAATGACACTTGGGCTTTGATAGTTTTCTTCTAGAAATTTAGCCGCAGCTTTTATGTCTGTCACATTTGAGCTAAAGTTAGTGTCTGAAAAATCACCATCACTCTCCCCCAGTCCAGTAAAGTCAAATCTTAGTACAGCCAAGCCACTTAATGTTAATGCTCGTGAAATGTGTTTGGCACCAATTAAGTTTTTATGTCCAGTAAATACATGAGCAAAAATAGCGTAAGCTTCAGGTTTTCGAGTCAGAGGAAACTCAAGTTTTCCTTTTAAAGTTATTCCGTTTGCATTTTTAAATGAAACTTTAGTATATGGCATGATTTAAAATTTTCACTCATGATAGTGAAAATAATTTGAATCTTTATTTTTTGTTAAGACAAAGGCGTCTTCGCCTGTTGTCAAATTCCAACTGATTCGCAGAGAGGCGGGGACGCCTTCTGCTTAGCTCTAAGTGAATCGAGCGATATTTATCTTTCTGAAGACGCCTTCTGCTTAGCGTAAGGTGAATATAAGACAAAGGCGTCTCCGTCTTTTGTTTGGTTACCTTAAGACAAAGTCGTCTTAGCCTCTTGTCCATATAGTGTTAAGAAAGAGAATCTTGATTTTCTTAGTAAGTAAGAATAAGCAGAGGAGTACAAGTAATCTTCGGAATTAGAAACACTTTTATAATTTCCTTTACAAGGATTTCTATGGATGTAATTTAATTTCTGATTAAACGTTTTTATATTCAAGATTGGAAAAAATTGAGAATTTAACTTCCATATTTTATTTTTTCGGTCAGCTCTTGAAGAATTAAAATGATTAATATATTCTGATTCGATTTCTGAAATCAAAATGAGTATTTGTTTGGAAGTATAGCTTTTGAGATTTGTGATAAATTGTAATATGGTCAAATTTATTGGTATCTCGACTATAAGATGTAAATGATCTCTTAATATAACAAATCCATAAATATTAACACCTTTGACTTTATTAAAATATCTTAAAGATCTAAATATTATGTATTTAGATTCGGGAAAATCTATTAGTAAAGAAGTCCAATTATTTAGCGTTATTGTTATGAAAAAAAAGTTTTTAAACATTTCCTTAATTCTGTGATATACTTTACCAATAATGATAACTTAAAGAATAAGTAAACACTGTAGGTGTCCTATTTTGCAGAGAGGCGGGGACACCTTCTGCTTAACGTAAGGTGAATGTAGGACAAAGGCGTCCTAGCCTGTTGTTTGGTTATATTAAAACACATGTCTGGTTGCACTCTTTCAATTCCGCAGAGAGGCGGGGACGCCTTCTGCTTAACTCTAAGTGAATCGAGCGATATTTATCTTTCTACAGACGCCTTCTGCTTAGAGTAAGGTGAATATAAGACAAAGACGTCTTTGCCTCTTGTTTGGTTTATTTAAGGCACGTTTCTCTTACCACTCTTTGAATTTTGCAGAGAGGCGTTCCGATAGTTCCGATAGTTCCGATAGTTCCGATAGTTATCGGAATCGGAATCGGAATCGGAATCGGAAGTCTTCTGCTTAGCTTAAGGTGAATATAAGACAAAGACGTCTTTGCCTCTTGTTTGGTTACATTAAAACAAAGGCGTCTTCGCCTCTTGTTAAACCTGTCTAACATCATCCTTCAGCAAACTATAAACTAAGGAATCACATACCTTCCCTCCATGGATATAATGTTGCCTTAATAGACCCTCTTTAGTAAAATTTAATTTTTTGAGCACTGCTTCAGAAGCGCCATTTTTTTCGTCTAAATAGGCTTCAATTCTATTTAAGTTTACTATTTCAAAACCATATTTTATGATACGTTTAAGGCATTCCTGAATGACCCCTTTATTGCGCCAATCTTGATGGCACCAATAGCCTATTTCTGATCGCTTATGTTCCAAACTTAAATTGTGAAATCCTAAATTTCCAATATTGAGATGATTGTTGTTCTCATAAATATCCCAAAGAATGTATTCATCAGATGACCGCCCTATTAGTCTCTTGATTCTCTTCTTTTCATTTTCAATATTAAAATCTGTTGTTAAGTTCAATTTTTTAACGAATTCTGAATTAGGTAATTTTAATAATTGACTCAAATCAATTTGTGTTCGTTCTCGAAGCGAGTAATTATTTGTTTCTAAATTACGTTTCATGTTAAAGAAGTCAATATCTTTGGCATAAAGTTAGGCTAATTACCTTATGAAATCTGTTGAATGGAAAAAACTTTCAACTCGAGTAAACATAGCTACTTAAATTGTGTTTAAGACCAAATGATTGAAGAAAGAAATTATTTACTCCACCCGACCTACATCATGTTGGGTATGTTATTGGCAGGTGTGACTGCATTGTTTCTAGGATTCTCTGGAGCATATTTATATTCACGTATTCAGAATAATTTAGAACCTTTAGAACTACCTATTTTATTTGTTTTCAATACATTTATTTTGATTATCGCAAGCTATATTTTAATTAGGGCTAAGCAATATTATAAATCAGACGATACTAAAAAATATCAAATAAGTTTAGGTCTGGCACTTGTGATTACATTTGTATTCTTAATTAGTCAGTTAATTGCTTGGAATCAACTTTACGACCAAGGTATTTTTATTAACCACAGTAATATGGCGAGTTATCTTTATATAATTTCCATTATCCATTTTGCACATGTTATTTTTGGTATTCCATTTCTCGCGATTTTTCTTTATCA
>JABDKX010000153.1 GCA_013001975.1 Saprospiraceae bacterium
TCATTTAATGGAATATCGTAAAATCAATACCTTTAATCGTATATTGCTCAATTCATTGGAAATTTAGTTTTTTTGCTTGTATATTAGCTTCTTAGAGCTATTGATCAACTAAGAACCCAAACCAGAATTAACTACTAAACTCAATGTTTAGGCTAAACCGATTTTATGGGAGAAAAAATTTGGCTATCGTCACCACATATGTCTGGTTCTGAACAAAAATTCATTAAACAGGCTTTTGATACAAATTGGGTAGCGCCTTTGGGCCCAAATGTAAATGAATTTGAAAATAGTCTTCAAGAGTATTTAGGTAAGGACAAATATGTTGCTGCATTAAGTTCTGGAACGGCTGCAATTCATTTGGGACTTATTCTTCTTGATATTAAGCCTGGTGACGAGGTGATTTGCCAAAGCAAAACTTTTTCAGCCTCTGCAAACCCAATTGTATACCTAGGAGCCACACCAATTTTTGTTGATAGTGAAAGAGATACATGGAATTTAGATCCTGAACAGTTAGAAATTGCTATTAAAGACCGAATTTCCAAAGGGCAAAAACCCAAGGCAATTATTGCTGTTCACCTATATGGCATGCCGTATAAGGTCCAGGAAATTAACAAAATTGCAGATTATTATGAAATTCCTATTCTTGAAGATAGTGCTGAAGCTCTTGGAAGCAGTTATCATGGAAAGAAATGTGGTTCGTTTGGAGATATCTCTATTTTATCATTCAATGGAAATAAGATCATAACAACATCTGGTGGAGGAGCATTAATTGCCAATTCAAAAGAAATAAAGGACAAAGCTGTTTATCTGTCGACACAAGCGAGAGGAAAAGCTGTAGAATACCATCATACGGAAATAGGATACAACTATCGTATGTCAAATATTGTTGCTGGCATTGGTAGAGGTCAAATGACAGTTTTAGATGACCATGTAAAAGCAAGAAGGAATAATCATCAATTCTACAGAAAGGAACTAGAGGGTTTTACTAGTATTGAATTCTTGGATGAAGACCAAGGGTGCTATTCCAATAGATGGCTTACTACTATTTTAACTGAATCATTTGAAGAAAGAGAGGCCTTAAGATCTGCTATGGAAAAGGAAAACATAGAATCCAGGCCTTTATGGAAGCCAATGCATATGCAACCGATATTTAAAAGCTATCCTAAATACCTAAATGGTATTTCAGAAGATCTTTTCCATAGAGGCTTGTGCCTGCCGAGTGGTTCTAATTTAACAGAGTCCGACCTTTCTAGGGTTTCAAGTACCATAATTAATTGTTTAGTCAATGTATAGAAAGATCCTTGTAAAGCTATTTAATCGATATGCATCGAGGTGGTTGATTTTGGCCCTCGATATTGGCGTCACGATTTTTACGTTCTTTTTTGCCTACATCATCCGATTTAACATCAAGTTAGAATTCGATCTATTGGTTTTTGCAAAGCAAACACCGATAATAGCATTACTTGCCTTAATTAGTTTTCTATTATTGGGGACTTATAAAGGAGTCGTAAGATTCACTGGCATAAAGGATATAACAGATACAGTAATCAGTGTCAATGTTTTGGCCACATTGTTATTCGTGGTAACATTTATTGGGCGAAAATTCGATTTTGGAGAAGTTTTCGAAATTGCCCCTGGTGTCATTTATATCCATCTATTGCTCAATATATTCTTTTTAACAGGTTTCAAGTTTTTTATCAAGTTCCTGTATAGAGAAATTTCATCGGACTCAGAGTTGGTTTCACTTGTTTTAATATATGGCGCTGGAGATTCAGGCAGGATTACTTATGAAGCGATAAGTCAAGATGCAAGGAGTAATATGAAAGTTGTAGGTTTTATTGATGATGATGAAAAAAAAGTCGGTAAGACCATTGATAGGTTGAATGTCTACCCTCCTTCAAAAATTACCAAACAGTTCATCGACAAGAATAATATTGATGAAGTTATAATATCAATACAAAAAATAAGTCCCAAGCGCCTTCTAGAATTGTCAAGTTCATTCTTCTCCCACTCGCTTAATGTAAAGATAGTTCCTCCCGTAAAAAATTGGATTGATGGAGATTTGAGCATTGGGCAAATAAAAAATGTTAAAATTGAAGATCTTTTAGGAAGAGAAGAGATAAACATAACTAATCCAGTATTAATTGATGAATATGAAAACCAGGTAATCTTCGTAACTGGTGGAGCAGGTTCCATAGGTAGCGAAATTGCGCGCAAACTTTGCAACTATAAATTCAAGAAACTTGTTCTTATTGATAATGCTGAATCAGCTTTATACGATCTACAGCAAGAATTCAGGCAAAAAGAGATAGAAAATTTCCATGTGGTTGTGGCTGATGTGCGGAATAAAGTGCGTATTGATCAAATTTTCAGTGAGTTCAAGCCTAAAATTGTGTTTCATGCAGCAGCCTATAAACACGTGCCTTTAATGGAAAACAGCCCACATGAAGCAGTTAGTGTGAACATAAGTGGCACCGTCAATATAACAGACCTGTCAATTAAACATGGTGTGAATAAGTTTGTCATGGTGTCTACAGATAAGGCTGTTAATCCAACGAACGTAATGGGTGCAAGTAAACGAATTGCTGAGCTATATATCAGTTGTAAAAAGAACAAAGGGACGACCAGGTTTATCACCACTAGATTCGGCAATGTTCTCGGTTCGAATGGGTCTGTGATTCCGCTATTCAAAAAACAAATTGAAAATGGTGGGCCATTAACCGTAACACATAAAGAAATCACCCGTTATTTCATGACAATTCCTGAAGCCTGCTCTTTGGTTTTAGAGGCGGCAGCCATGGGAAATGGAGGTGAGATTTTCGTTTTTGATATGGGCGAACCGGTAAATATATTCGAATTGGCTGTAAATATGATTAAGCTTTCAGGTCTCAATTACCCGGAAGATATAGACATTAAGATAACTGGATTGCGTCCAGGGGAAAAAATTTATGAAGAACTCCTTGCGGACGGTGAAAATACGAAACCTACATATCATGAAAAGATAATGATCGCTAAAACAAAGAAAATCGATTTGGAAGTAATAGAAGGCAAGATTCAAGAATTATGCAATACTAATTTAAAATGTCAAAATCTTGACGTTGTTGCGAAAATTAAAGATATTGTACCTGAATATGTTTCCAATAATTCTAAATTTGAGGTTTTAGACAAATAATACATTTAAGAGAAAGCAAAATGACAGTAAAGAAAATTATTATAAAGTTGAAGTTCTTGTTTTTAACGACAATTCTATTAGCACTGTCTTCATGTGCATCAAGAACCGATATCATCTATTTTCAGGATGAAGGTCTTGGTGATTTTAATCAGCCTGTCATTAATCCTGAGATTAAATATCAACCAGACGATATGCTCACAATAAATGTCTCAGGTCTTGATCCGGACGCGGTGAGACCTTTCAATCTATGGTCCATAGCATCTGTCGGCGCACAGACTGCCCAATCGAGCATACAAGTTCAGACTTACCTTGTTGATAAGAACGGTAACATTGAATTTCCTGTATTAGGAACAATCTCGATTGCCGGATTGACCAGATTAGAGGCAACAGCTTTGCTAAAAAACAAATTGGAAGAATATGTTAAAGACCCAATAGTAAATATTAGAATAGCCAATTTTACCGTTACGGTATTAGGAGAAGTGAATAGCCCTGGGACTTTCATAATTCAAGATGAAAAAGTTTCCCTGACAGAAGCATTGGGATTGGCTAATGATTTAACCATTCATGGTGATAGAAAGAATATTTTGTTGACAAGAGAGGTTGATGGACAAAAGAAGTTTGCTACCTTCGACCTTACTTCTGCAAAGGTGCTTGCTTCAAAGAATTATTATTTAGCGCAAAATGATGTAATCTATGTAAGGCCAAATAAATCTATGGTCAATACGTCGAAATACAATCCAAATAATGGCACCATTATATCTGCCGTAGCGGTTTTATCAACGATAGTAGCATTATTAATTAGTCAGTAATCTGATGGAAAATAGTTCATTTGACAATGCAGGTTTTATAAAAGATCTAATAGGTCTTTATCTTTCCAAATGGAAATGGATTATGGCTGGTGTTATCGCTGGTTTATTCATTGCTTTTGTCTATTTGCGATATGCCAAATATGAATATCAGGTGCAAGCAAGTATCAAGCTTAAGAATCAAGACGAAAACGATTCTTCATTAAAGGAATTGCAATCCATGCAGAATTATGGTATGTTCACACAAAACAGTACGATAATTGAAGATGAAATTGAAATCCTTAATTCAGTTGACCTTATTACAAAAGT
>JABDKX010000156.1 GCA_013001975.1 Saprospiraceae bacterium
AATAATTGTCTTTCTTTTCTAAATAAACAGCATTATTCCCCCAATCATTATAAAAAGGTTTTTCATTTTTTAAACAAGTAAAATGATCAACTACCAATTGGTCAAAAGGATGAGGATCAGACAAGTCATTATCTTTTAATCGATTTAGATCTGTTGACTCAACCCAATTACCTGTGATAAATTCATGACTGATACTTTTTTCTGAACTATGATTTTGTGCAGTTAAGCTGTTACTAAACGATAAAAAAATAAACACAGAAAAAATAGTTAATAGATTTTGTTCCATTCTTTGATAAAATTTATTTACTTAAGATTAAACTAAAACAATGCAAGTTATATTTGAAAGATACATTGATTTTAGGAAACTTCAATGATTCATTGTGTTTCTTCTCCGAAATGAAATGTAGGAGAATTCATTGTCATGAAGTTCGGATGTTACGATGTATAATTTAAAACATGTTATTTAATATATTTATCTTTATAATGAATCATTCGCAATAAATGCTTTTTTAATTATTCCAAATAATAACTAATTGACTTTCATAAATAATGAAGTTTAGTAATTACATAATTAAAAAAATTCTTATTCTCCTTCCAGTGGTGATCTTAGTTGCAGACTGCGGGATGTTTAATTATGTTTGGGGTCAATGTGATCCTTCCACTATTGATCTGTGTGAAATCGGAAATAATAATATTATCCAAGCTTCCTTTCATGCACAAATTGCCAAAACCTCAAATGGCTATTCTATAACTGGTCAAGACTTTGCGCCTAATGGCAATAGTTATTCTACCGTACTGACTAACATTCCAAGTCCTCAATATGCTTTACCATCGGGCGTAGTTCCTGTTTGGGGTGCAATGGGTGGCCGAACGCAAGCTGTTTTCTTAGCAACAGATAATAACATCTATGCTGTTGGTGAAGAAGATTTATTAATAGATAATTCACTTGGGGTAATGGTGACAACACCTTCCAAACACAATATTATGATGGCGGTAATCTGACAACGCTTATTTTAGAAACGGCGCCAAACTGTGTAGAGGAAGTTGAAATAGAATTGCCTCCTTTAGCAAATATTGAAGACATTCCTTTATTGTCTGATACAACAATTCTTGAGAATACTTTATTGGAAATAGATCTGAGATTAAATACGCAAGAGTGGCAAATCCAATGGTCACCTGAATCCATAGTTGAATGTGCTTCTTGTGTGATCGGAAATATTCAAACTGATGAGAGTACGCAAGTCGCAATTTTCTTAGAACATATTTCAGGCTGCTTATTTGAGACTTCATTTTATTTAACCATAGAAAAGGAACCTGAACATATTTTTGCGCCAAATATATTTACCCCCAACGGCGGTTATAATAATAATGAATGGACATTTTTTACCAGTCCAAATATTCAGATTGAAGCATGTAATATTTATGATCGATGGGGCAACATAGTGTTTAGCTCCACAGAGGATATTCCTACTTGGGACGGGAGATCAGGAAATGTAAAATGTGTCCAAGGCGTGTATGTTTATCTAATAAAATACAAAGACTCTGAAGAAAACACACAGATTCATTCTGGTAATCTGACTTTGATTCGGTAATTAAAAGCAAGATTTCTTTACTCAATATGTTTAATATCATTGGTTGTAATCATACCAATAATTCTCTTGGCAAAAACAACTGGAACACCTGATAATTTATTAGCAGCCAAAACTTCTTTAACTTCTGATATGCTGGTATCACGTTCTACAGACACCAATTCAGTAATCATAATATCAGAAGCATATCTAGCTTCTTGCTGAGATGCCAGAGTCTTTTTTAAAATGCCATCTGTTATTATACCAACAAGCTTTCCTTTCATACTTTCTACAGGCAAATGATGTATATTCTTCCATGTCATGATCTGCTTGACAAAATCCAAACTGGCATCTTCATTAACGGTAAAAATATCCGTACTCATAAGATGGCCAACTGTATATTCCAATTGATTATTTTCGATTGAGGGAATTATGTTTTTCTCAGAACTAACTTCCCATTGATGAACTGGAATATTGTTATTTTGATTACTGATCATTTGAGCAACCAATTCTTGTCTTGCTGTATTTATTGTATTGTTATTAAACCTATAATTTTTGATCATCCAAGAAGCGCCTGTTTGTTCAGTCCTCACCCGTTGTTCAATGATGCCTAAGTACTTTTCAATGTCACTTGTATCAATATTAGAGCGTTCCAAACCTTTTTTTGCCATAGGAAGAAGGATCTCCAATATTAATTCTTTAGCAGGGATATTCTTTCCATACCAATTTAAAACTGTACTTAGTCCTGTTCTTGCAGCTTTAATGAAATTTCCTTTTACATCCTTAAATGGCAACTTCTCAATATCCTCTTGCCAATTTTCCGGAACAGCATTCATCAGTCCTACCCAAAAGGCAAAATTTGCAATCTCATCAACAGCTGTGGGTCCAGCCGGCAAATAACGACACTCTATTCGCAGATGCGCTTTTTTTCCTGGGCCATAACATAACCTATTCCAAGTATACGTAGTTCCATTATGTAATCGTATGGCTCTTAGTTCAGGCACTCCCCCATTTTCTAAAACAGTTATCGCATCTACCAGATCGTCAGAAGTTAACAACAACGGAAATCGCATCAATTCATTTTTCCATAAATTAGCTGGAGAACCTGAAAGCCAACTGTTACCAAAATAAACACGAGGTAGTTTTTTTCTCAAATGATTTTTTGAGCTGCGTGTATCTAAACTTTGTTTGAATAATGCAATTCGAGATTCTGCCCACAACTCACGTCCAAACAAAATCGGTGCATTACAACACGCTGACAATACGGGTCCAGCTATCATCTGTGACCAATTAAACTTGTCAACAAATTCATTGGGCTTAATCTGAAGATGTAATTGAAAACTTGTATTACAAGCTTCAAATAAAACTGACCCCAAAGATGCTATCAAATCATCAACGCCTTGAAGGTATATTTGAAACTTTCCTCCTCTGATATCATGCAATGTTTTACTTAACGTTTCATATCGAGGAATCGGCGTCATGTAACTGAAATCCAGATGCTTTGGTGCAATTGTAGGTAAAATGCCAGCCATTACAATATGCTCATTAATTTTAAATGCTTCTTTTTTACCTTTCTTAAGTAAGTTTAATAAATCACTCTCCGTTACACTAAAACAATCTCGAGCTAGGTTTATTGGATCTAAGTTTATTTCCATATTAAACATGCCCAATTCATTGGTATAATGAGGATCATCAATAGCGTCAAGTAAATTTAATGCAGACTTTGACGGTTCATAATTCTGGTCGACTAAGCAAAGTTCTTGCTCGGCGCCAATTTTAATAGGCTCTTGAACAAAAGCATTTTCTTTTAACATCCTTTCAAATGCTTCGATATCTTTTAAAGCATAATGATACATTTTATGCCTATCTGCTTTATCGGTAATTGGCCTTACTCTAAAATCACCCATCGTATTTGGCTTTACTAAATCTGGTTTGTAAAAAAATTAATGCGGAAAATAAAACAGTATATTATCAGATTAAAAATCTTCAAATTATTTTCTGGAATATATGATCCAAATCATTGGTGAGAGTGATCGTTGTCATGCGGGCAATGTGATAATTAAAACAATGATTCAATGAATTCAATGAATACAATGTGAACGAAGTGAAATCCGCAGGATCAAACCGTAAGGTTTGGCGAAGAGAACCGCGAAGCGGGCGGGATGGCTGGGAACAATGAAAACAATGAATATAATGAATACAATGTGAACGAAGCGAAATCCGCAGGATCAAACCGTAAGGTATGGCGAAGTGAACCGCGAAGCGGACGGGATGGCTGGGAACAATGTATACAATGATTCAATGATTCAATGAATACAATGAATTCAATGTTTCAATGATTCTATGTCAACCCATTTTATATTCCAATTCTTATCATTGAGATTTCCACTTGCATAAAACAAATACTT
>JABDKX010000015.1 GCA_013001975.1 Saprospiraceae bacterium
AATTTTTAGTTGAATAAGCCAAGTAAAAAAGCAAATATTTCATCATTATTTTTAAGAACGTGTTTGAAAATATTTTAAAACATTGATAATCAACATTTTAAATATTTCTACAATTTACTCTGAAAAAAGGTAGATCAGTCTGTTTTCTTAGGGATCCACTTCACCTCATCAGCCTGCAGATCATGAGACAATTTCCGTGCCAACACAAAAAGATAGTCAGAAAGTCGGTTGAGATAGGTTAATGTTTCCATTTGGAAGGGTTCTAATTCATGAAGTGCAGTTGCTAAACGCTCAGCTCTACGGCAAACGCAGCGTGCTATGTGACAGAATGACACGGTTTGATGACCGCCAGGTAATATGAAATTGGTCATTGGTGGAAGGGCGTCATTCATGGCATCGATCTCTTGTTCAAGAAAATGTATGTCATCTTGAGATATCTTAGGAATATTAAGGCGCTCTTTACCACTTTTTAAAATGGCTTTTTCGGGATCTGTAGCCAAAATTGCACCTACTGTAAATAATTTATCTTGAATTGAGATCAAAACCGACTTATAATGATCATTTATTTTTTGATCTCGGACCAATCCAATATGAGAGTTGAGTTCATCTACTGTACCATAACTTTCTATTCTAATGTGATGCTTCGGTACACGAGTCCCACCAAATAATGCAGTTGTTCCCGTATCTCCTGTTTTCGTGTAGATCTTCATTTAATCTTTTGTTGTGTTCTTTTTTTCGAAATATTGATCTCTGAAACTTCGACGTCGACGTCGTTTTGTTTGTGCCTGATTGCGTTTTGCATTCAAAATGATCAGAATAAACAAAACAACGATGATGATGATATATGGCAGTATTTCTTTCATGAATTTTTCAATAAATCCTGATGCAAGATACAATTTTATGAGTTTAAAGTCGAATTATAAAATGTTCTTTAACCTGCTCTTTTCGGAAGAAAACTATACCCCAAAAGAAGGTGTCAATACTCACGGTCACCCGTGGATGCGAAACAATTATATCCCAGGCTTCCGTCATCCCTTTTGACCAATAAATATCATCAAATATCATTATGGAATCGTTATGTGATTTTTCTAAAAGCAATTCAAAATACTTTAATGTGGCTTCTTTCTGATGATTTCCATCAATATACATAAGATCAAAGTACTCTTGAGAAAGGTTTTCTATGCCTTCAGAAAATTCATTGTTTATGAGCATAACATTTGAGCACCCATGCGATTTTAATTGATTAGAAGTAAACTCAGTAATATTAGGACATCCTTCTATAGAGATAATAGATGCATTGGGGCGTGCAAGACTCATGGCATGTGTCGCAATACCCATTGATGACCCCAATTCAAGAATGGAATTTGGCTTAAAATAGCTTGCAAATCGGTATAATAATTGCGTTCTACTTAAGGTGCTTCCTGCGTTTTTAGTCATATCAGCGATCCTTCTTTTATGAGTTTTCATGATGTGAGAACCAACACCAAGATCTGTAACATCAATGCTGTTTTTATTAGAAAGTAAGGCGAGGCGATACTGTTTTAATTCTTTATAATTTTCGAATTTGGTCTTGTCGTAAAAGCATTCAGTCACGAGCTTAAAGACAAAAGGTGAATGAACCCCATGTTGATTTTTTGAGCGCCACCAAAATTTGAGATAAGACCATAAAAGTTTAAGCATCATTCAAGTTTTTCTAAGAGTTCAAGCCATCGTAATTCTTTAGACTCAATGGCATCAATAATACCTTTTAATTGCAATGAAAGATCGTTTATTTGGTCTGTGTCCAGATCTTCAGAAGCGAACTTCGATTCGATCTCACCCTTTTCATGAGTGAGCGATTTGATCTTAGTTTCTAAAGCTTTCAGTTCCTTTTGTTCGTTATACGATAATTTTGATTTATCATTGGTTTTCCAACTTTTTTTAACCTTGGTTTCTTGCGTTGTACTTTCAACCGGTTGACTATCTTCATAGCTCCTGTAATCAGAATAATTACCCGGGAAATCTTCAATGAGGCCGTCTCCTTTAAATACGAACAAATGATCAACGATCTTATCCATAAAATACCGATCATGAGAAACCACAATAATACAGCCTGGGAAATCCAATAAGAAATTCTCGAGTACATTCAAAGTAACGATATCCAGATCGTTGGTTGGCTCATCAAGGATCAAGAAGTTTGGATTTTGGATTAAAACCGTACATAAATACAGGCGTTTACGCTCACCACCACTCAATTTTTCAACGAAATCATATTGTTTTTTTCTATCGAATAAAAAGCGTTCCAATAATTGTTGCGCACTGATCTGTCTGCCTTTTTTTAAAGGAATATAATCACCAAAATCTCGCACCACATCGATGACTTTTTGATCGGGTTTAGTTGTGATCCCATGTTGTGTATAGTACCCAAATTTTACGGTTTCACCTTTGATGATCTTGCCAGAATCAGGTTTGATGTCACCGGTTAATAAATTTAGAAATGTTGTTTTTCCTGTACCGTTCTTGCCGATGATCCCAATACGTTCACCACGTTTAAAAACATAGTCAAATTTGTTCAATATAATGCGCTCTCCAAAGGCTTTGCTGACATTATGGAGTTCGATGATCTTGCTGCCTAAACGCTCCATATTGAGCTCGAGTTGTACCTGATGATCTTTACGACGCTGATGAGCACGCGCCTTTATATCGTGAAAATCATCAATTCGGGATTTCGATTTAGTCGTGCGCGCTTTGGGTTGCCGGCGCATCCAATCAAGCTCTTTCTTAAATAGTTGTTTGGCTTTATTGGTTTCTACAGCGTCCTGTTCGATACGTGCATCCTTTTTATCCAGATAATAAGAATAGTTGCCTTTATAGTTGTAGATCTTTCCATGGTCTAATTCGATGATCTCATCGCACACGCGTTCCAAAAAATAGCGATCATGAGTGACCATAAATAACGTAATATTCTCTTTTACAAAAAATTGTTCAAGCCATTCAATCATTTCCAGGTCTAGGTGATTGGTTGGCTCATCAAGGATCAGGAGATCGGGTTTATTGATGAGGACATTGGCTAACGCCAGGCGTTTTTTTTGTCCACCTGAAAGCGTACTCACTTTTTGCTTCAGATCTTCAAGTTTTAGTTTGAAAAGTATCTGTGTGTAGTGTGTTTGAAAATCCCAAGCATGATGACGATCCATATTGTCGAAAGCCTTTTGGTAGGCATCCTGATCATTCGGATTTTGGAGTGCCGCGTTATAGGAGTCTATGATATCAAGGATGGGATTATCGGAAGCAAAAATAGTTTCCTCGACGCTTAGTTTTGGATCCAGTTCTGGTTCTTGTTCCAAAACAGCCATTTTGATATTTTTTCTAAAAATAATTTGACCGCTGTCAGGTTCGTCCTTTCCAGACAACATATTTAAGATGGAAGTTTTACCGGTACCATTCTTAGCAACGAAAGCAATTTTTTGATCCTTATGAATGCTAAAAGACAGATCTTCAAATAGCGTTAATTCGCCATAAGATTTAGAAATATTTTCGACGGTTAGGTAGTTCAAAACTTCTTTTTTGCAAATAACGTATAATTCCTCAAAAATTAAGCTATAAGTTTTATTATTCCTGTTGATTGATTATATTTCAAAACTGAAAAAAAATAGAGAGAAACCACTTTTTTTATCATTTCGTCGTTAGATTATTATTACTAAAAAAAATATGTAGTTTTGTGAAA